>JBHHUW010000052.1:0-10468 GCA_046753945.1 Thermodesulfobacteriota bacterium | reverse complement strand
TAGAAAAAAAAGTCACCGAGAGCGCCAACGCCTCGCAGCAGGTAAACTCCATGGTCCACAGGGGAGCCGTTACCTCCACATCGGCCATGGAAAAGATGGAGACCATTTTCAGGGGCATAGAGAACACCGAGGCCGCCGCCGAGAGACTCGGTGAGAGACTTGCCGATATACCGAGGATACTCGATGTCATTACCCATATCTCCCGCCAGACAGACCTTCTGGCCCTTAACGCCACTATCGAGGCCTCAAAGGCCGGTGAGCACGGAAAGGGTTTTGCACTTGTGGCCGAAGAGGTAAGGAGATTTTCCGAGAGCACCAACGAGAGCGTTCATGACGTATCCATCATAGTAAAGGACCTCAGCGATGAGGTAGAGGGAGTGGTAACGGCCGTGGTGGAAGGCGCCTCAAACCTCAAGGGCGGACGAGAGGACTTAAGAAACATAAGGCAGATTCTCGCTGATATTACTATGTACACCTCCGACGTGGTAGAGAAGGCCACCCTTGTGCTGGGCCTTACGCGTAAGCAGAAGGAAAAAGCCGAAGACACCTCCCTTCTAACAAATAAGATAGCGGGCATAGCTCAGGATAACCTTAAGAGCACAAAGCTTATGGATGAAGCCGTAAAGAAACACGGCTCTGCCATTACTGAGACAGTGGAGGCCTCGCGTAAACTCTCCGAGCTTTCCAGGGAACTGAAATCCGTAGTGGAAAGCTTTAAAATAGGCTGACATACCCGCTTAACCCATCTTATCTGCCGGGTATTAGACTTGAGGACATAACCCTTTATGGACAAGCTGACTTTCAGACTGGGTGATAACTACTACGCCATTGAGACGGCCCGTGTTTACGGCATAATTGAATCAAAGGACATATACTTTCTCCCCGGCAGATTGGGCTTTGTAAAGGGAGTCATCAGCCTGAGAGGTGAGACCGTTGCCGTGCTTGACGGCTCCGTGCTGAGCGGCCGCTCCTCTGGCAAGACGAATACCCCGGGGAAGATTGTTGTAATAAAAGAGGAGAACCGTTTTCTCGGCATAGACATATCTGACGCCGAGATTTTTTTCAAATGGGGCGACAACAGGGCCGCCAGGGACATGGATGAGCAAGTGGCCACCGAGGCGCCACCGGCTGACCTTGTAGAGGTGCCCTGCGAGACCATCTTCAACCTGGCGGAAAAGATACTTGCGCCGGGCAGAAAAAAAGTGCTCATAGCCGATGACATGGAGTTTTACCGCAGTTCCCAGAGGGAGATACTCTGCTCCGGCGGCTTCAAGGTTATGGCCGAGGCCTGTAACGGGCAGGAGGCCGTGGACCTTACAAAAAAGTTTCAGCCGGAGATAGTCATCCTCGACATAGTCATGCCGAAAAAAAACGGTATAGACGCGGCCATAGAGATAAAAGCGCTCCCCTCTGCCCCAAGGGTGATTATCTGCTCCTCACTGGGTGATGAGACCATAGTGGATGATGCCATGAGGGCCGGCGTGGACGCATATATCAAGAAACCATATACGAGCACAGAGTTCCTCCATACTGTGCTGGATACGGCTTAAGAGCAGGATGCTATCTGCGCCTCATCGATGATGGATAAAGAAAAATACAAGAAACTCTATCTGCAGGAAGCCGGCCTCCACCTCGAAGGCATCGAGATGCGTCTCCTGGCCCTTGAGAAAGAACCCTCTGACCCTGAGACTATTGACGGACTCTTTCGCCATTATCATTCCCTCAAGGGCATGTCCGCGTCCATGGGCTACGATTCTATCAAAGAGCTCTCCCACGCCCAGGAAGACATCCTTGCGGGGATACGCGAGAAGAGGGGCTCGGCCTCTACGGAGGTATCAACCGCGCTCTTTAACTCCCTTGACAGGCTAAAGGATCTCATCGGGAGAGTTGAGCGCAACGAGCCCCTTGATGACAGAAAAGAGGCAGACAAGGCAAAGGGGCCGCCTCGGCGGAAAAAGGCCACGGCACCGGTTAAAAGACAAAGCGCCGGCCCTTTGCTGAGACTACCGGGCATGGTCAAGGTAGATAGCTCGCTCTTTGATGAACTGCTGGCAACGGCAGGCGAGCTTTTCATGATACTTGGCACATTCAAGGCACTTACACAGGATTTACGCTCCATTGAGCTTAAAGACGGAGTGCATAATCTTGGCAAGACCATCAGCAGGCTCCACGGCAGTATATACTCTGCGAGAATGCTCCCCATAGAGGACCTTACCATGGGGCTGCCCCGTCTTGTGCGCGACCTGGCCGCTAAAAACAAGAAGGCTGTAACTCTTGATATAAAGGGCGATGATATAAAAGTTGACAGGAGTATACTCAGTGACATCGCCTCACCCCTTGTTCATATTATCAGAAATGCCGTTGACCACGGTATTGAGTCCGCCGTGGAGAGAGAGGCCCTTGGGAAACCTGCCGAAGGCTCTGTAAGTATTCACGCCTACCAGAAAAAACAGCGCGTGGCCATAAAGATATCCGACGACGGCAGGGGCATAGACGTAGAGGCAATCCGCTCTAAACTTATGGCCTCGGGCATGAACGCCGCCCAGGCCGCGGCCATGAGCCGGGAGGAACTGCTCATGGCCGTATGCAGGGCAGGGCTCTCCACCTCTGCATCCGTAACAGAGACCTCCGGCAGGGGCGTTGGCATGGATGCTGTGAAAGACATGGTAGAAGCCCACGGGGGAGCCCTCTATATAGACTCCATTGAGGGTAAGGGCACTGCCATTACAATAGAACTTCCACGCAGCACCTCTATTATCAGGACCCTTATGGTAATATCCGGCGGCAAGGAACTGCTGGCTCCAATTGCTCTCATTGAAAAGATAATCAAGATAGAGGAAGGCCAAGAGGATCTCAGCAGCCTCGAGTACAATGATGAGGTCATACCTGTTGTAGACCTTGCCATGCAGATGGGGATTGAGTCAGAGGCCAGGGGCAGAGCCGTACTTATCGTAGAGACGGAAAAAAAACACCCCCACAGCCTCATTGGCGCTGATAAGAGCCACATTGGCATACTCGTTGACGACTTTGCCATGGAGATGGAGGCATATGTTAAGTCTCTGTCCCCGCCGTTAATGAAGATATGGGGGATATCGGGCGTAACCGTCATGGGCGACGGCAGACCCGTATTCATACTGGACATACCGCAGATAATCGAGGGGGCCCTGCCCCTGTAAGAGATTCCGCCTAAAAGAAGAAAGACGGCTGCAAGTGAACATAAAAAAACTTGAAAAACTTCTCGAAGACATCAAGAAGGGGCGCGTGGAGGTTGGGTCCGCCATGGAGCGGCTGAAATTCATGCCCTTTGAGGACCTGGAATTTGCCACCATTGATACGCACCGGTCTCTTAGGCGCGGCTTTCCCGAGGTAATCTACGGAGAAGGCAAGAAGGCCGCGGAGATAAAGGCCATCGCCGCAAAGCTCAGGGAGCAGGGAGAAAACGTCCTTGTTACCAGGCTTGACCCGGCCAAGAGCCGTGCTCTCAGGCTGGCCTTTAAGCACAGCTCATACAACAAGACAGCCAGGACCCTTTTTATAAAGACACATCCAGTGGAAAAGAGAGGCCGCGGTGATATACTTGTAATAAGCGCCGGGACCTCGGACGTACCCGTTGCCGAGGAGGCGGCAGTAACGGCCGAGTCCATGGGCAACACTGTTAAGAGGCTCTATGACGTAGGCGTATCAGGGCTTCACCGCCTGCTGTACAAGAAAGAAGAGCTGGCCTCGGCCATGGTCCTCATAGTAATAGCCGGCATGGAGGGGGCTCTGCCAAGCGTAGTCTCCGGCCTTGTGGCAAGGCCCGTTATAGCCGTGCCCACAAGCATCGGATACGGGGCCAACCTCGGCGGACTTACAACGCTTCTGGCCATGCTCAATTCCTGCGCCTCGGGTATCACTGTGGTAAACATTGATAACGGCTTTGGCGCTGGTTACGCCGCTGCCCTTATGAATAGAGAGTAAGGTCAACTCCAGATGGATATAATCTACATAGACTGTGCAATGGGCATAAGCGGAGATATGTTTCTCGGGGCCATGATAGACCTTGGAGTAGAGCTCAAGGTAATAAAAAAAGAACTCGCCAAACTCCCCATTGATAGTACGGAGATAGACATAGAGACGACAAAAGAGGAACGCCACTCCATTACAGGCACTGGCTTCAAGGTAAGGCTGAAGCATAGCAAGGAGCATAGAAACTACAGCGAGATTACAAGGCTCATAAAGGAGAGCGGTTTTTCCCCGCGAGTCGAGGAGCTAAGCCTCTCCATATTTAAAAAAATTGCCCTAAGTGAGGGGCGTATCCACAATGTGCCCCCCGAGGAAGTTCACTTTCACGAGATAGGGGCCATAGACTCCATCGTAGATATAATCGGCGCCGCCGTTGCCGTTGACTCTCTTGGAAGTCCGGCGTGTTACGCGTCCCCGGTTGCCCTGGGCAGGGGCATGGCAAAGACCATGCACGGCATTATACCCATACCCGCTCCGGCTACCCTTGATATTCTCAAGGGCGTTCCCACTACGGCGGGACCGGCCCCTTTTGAGCTAACTACCCCTACGGGGGCGGCCATCATAAAGACCCTGGCGGAAAATTTCGGCCCCATGCCTGATATGGTTATAGAGAGCACAGGCTACGGAGCGGGGAAAAAGGATTTTGCCGGAGCCGCCAACCTCTTAAGGATTTCAAAGGGGCGGGACATTCGTAAGGATACATCAGAGAGGCTTATAGTACTTGAGACAAACCTTGATGACATGACCCCTGAAATCGGAGGCTGGCTCATGGAACGGCTCCTTGAAAGAGGGGCCCTTGAGGTCTTTTACACTCAGGCGCAGATGAAGAAATCAAGGCCCGGGCTTCTCCTCACCGTCCTTGCCGGGGAGGAGAAAAAAGAGGCCCTCCTTGAGACCATATTCACCGAGTCCACAACCATTGGCGTGAGGTCTCACCTTGTAGAGAGAAACTGCCTTGCCCGCACCATAAAGAGCGTAAAGACAGAGTACGGTATTATCGCCGTAAAAATATCCTCATGGCAGGATAGAGTTGTAAATATCCAGCCCGAGTACGAAGACTGCAGGAAGGCGGCGCTGGCCATGAATGTGCCCCTGAAGCAGGTAATGGATGCCGCAAGGAGTGCCTCTCAGGCAATGATAAGAGGTTAAAAAGGGGTTTATCACCTTAAAAGAGACTTTTATCACTGTCAGAGGTTTTTATTAACGTTATCATCGTTATAGTGACAAAAAATGTCACTTAACAAATTACAGGGCAACGTAAAAACTCTCTTTATCATCTTAAGGTCAATATGAAGATACATTGCTGGGGCTCAAGAGGCTCTGTAGCCGTATCGGGCAGAGAGTACATAGAGTACGGCGGGGACACCTCCTGTATTGAGATTACAGGCAGTACCGGTGAGGTTATAATACTTGACGCCGGCACAGGAATACGCGCTCTTGGCAACAGATTGGAGAAGGAACAGCAGTCAAGCATAAACCTGCTCATAACCCATGCCCACTGGGACCACCTATCGGGTTTTCCCTTTTTCGCCCCCATATATGACAAAAAATGTCACATCACCGTCTATGGGCCCCATCCCACACAGGAATCTCTAAAGAAAATCATCTCAAAGACCATGAGCGCCCCTTATTTTCCCATAGCCTTTGAGGACATAAAGGCGGGCATGGCCTTTCCCAATATGAACGGCAGCGACTACTCCATAGGGTCTATCCTTGTACGGACCATACCGCTTCGCCACCCCAGCGAGGGTGTGGGCTACAGTCTCTCTCAGGGAGGAAAACGCTTTGTCTTTCTTACAGACAACGAGCTTGGAGTGGACCACACCAACGGCCTCGGGTACGAGGAATATGTGGAGTTCGCCCGCAATGCTGACCTTCTTTTTCATGATGCCGAGTACAGAAAAGATGAGTACAAAAAGACAAAGGGCTGGGGACATTCGGCCTACCTTGACGCAGTAAAGCTGGCCCTTGACGCAGGGGTAAAGGCCCTTGGGCTCTTTCATCACAACCAGGAACGCACAGACACGGAGATAAACTCAATAGTAAAGGAATGCAGAGAGGTCATAGCCCGGAAGGGCTCTAAGATGAAGTGTTTTGCCGTGGCAAAGGGATATGAGGCTACCCTTTAATAGTGGCAGGTCTACTGGTTTTTTCTAAGAAAATTTTCAAAGAATTCAAGAGGCCCGGTCCTGAGTTAAGACCTCGTCAATGATATAAAAGCCTCCGCGTAAATCCCTTTACCCCTCTACCCCTCTATTCTAATTGTAACTCCCCTTACTCGCCCCTTATCTGGCGTGGCACGCCATTGATGGTGGCCTTTCTTTGCAGGTCCTTCAGTTTTTCCTCAATATCCTTCAGCCTCTCTTCGTCCTTGATTATCTCTTCCTTATACCTCTCATAGAGGCTTACCTCCAGCTCTCCAAAAACCTGGCCAAAACGCCGCCCACCCTCGAAGACGGTGATAAACTGCGCCTTCTTTTGGATTTCATCTTGAAGGGTATCCTTCTCTTCACCTATCTTAAAAAAGGCATCCTTCCACCACTGAAGCGTCTGACCTCCATATAGTTCAGGGGGTTTTTCACGCACCAGCTCTGTTGGCTGGATATGTACCGGGGTCTCTCCCAGATGCCTTTTAGGGGCTGGCTTGATTTTGTAGACCTTTACGCCGTGACGTTTATCCTCGGGTACTTTTCCAAGGTCATCGGTAATATGTAAAACCCCCCTGGAGTCCTCCCACTTGTATAAGTCGGCATACAGAGGCGTGGCGCCAAAGACAAATACAAGGGAGACTGGCAACAAAACAGATAAGGCAGATCTACGTAAAAATCCTTTTATAATTATCTTCATTTATCTTAACCCCTCCTCATCTGATTATACTTTAGCGGCCCTTCCCAGTCAAACATACCCTTATACTCAAAGAGTATTATCTTCCAAAGGTCTTTACAAGAAGGTCATTTCCGTCCGTGGATATCTCAACGGCCCCATCACGGTCAGTCCTCATAACCCTTATCCCGGCCTTTTTGTAGTTCTCAAGGCTCTCTGCATCAGGAAAGCCCAGGTAATTCCCCCTTCCAACTGAGATTACCACAATTTCGGGTCCCACGGCCCTTAAAAAACCCATACTGGAGCTTGTCCTGGACCCGTGGTGCGGGGCTTTCAGGACATGGGCGGAGATATCGTCCTTCATCAATGCAAAAACTCCCTCACCTCTGGCCTCAATATCTCCGGGAAAGAGAATGCTCTGCTGGCCGTATCTGAGCCTGACCACAAGAGACCTGTCATTGATCCCGGCCCCCTCATAGGAGGCAACTGGCAGGATAAGGACCTCTACGCCGTCAATATCAAAGACTTTTCTATTAGCTCCAAGGACGCTTATGGCGATGTGATTATCCACGAGGGTATCATTAAGGGCACCCAGTTCCCCAAGACCATTCCACCAGAAAGCGCCTACAGGAAAGTTGGCGGCAAGGAAGCTGAACCCGCCCATGTGGTCCTGCTGCGCGTGGCTTAAGACCATGTAATCTATGCTCTTTATCTTCTTATGGCGCAGTAGCGGCGAGATGATGTTCCTGCCCGTCCCAAAGCCGCTGCCCCCGCCTTTAAAACCACCTCCGTCGATGAGCATTACCTTGCCTTTTGGGAACTCAATTAAGGCGGCATCCCCCTGCCCCACGCTCATGAAGGTAACTTTTAGACGTTGATTACTACTGCTCACCACATAAGGATAGGCCATTAGTGCCGTAAGGCCAAGCAGAGCGAAAAACACGAGATATCTGTAATAAGACGCCCTCTTAATGCTGAAAATTGTAAAGATAAGGACGTACATAAAAAAGACCTCAAGAGGGGACGGCCTTGAGAGAGACATGGAGGCAAATCCGAGACCTGAAAAGCCCTGCACAATGACGAGCTGAACCTCTGCCGCCATTCCTGCGATATGAAAACCCCAGCCCGCAAGAGTTGAGCTCAGGGGCAGGAGCAAGGAGGAGCAAAAGAGCGTTGGAACGATAAAGGTGGTCAGCGGCAGCACAAGAAGGTTTGCCCCAAGCCCCACGGTGGATAGGGCATTAAAGTGATAGGCCAGCACAGGCCATGTCCCAAGGGAGGCGGCTACGGTTACGGCCATAAGTCCCGTGACCCTGCGGCTCATGTACGATAGCGTTACCCTGCCGAACCGCAGCAACGTGCTCTCACCGAGATATACCTCCCTGTCTTTCGCCTTCTTATCAAAATGCGCCTTAAATGGGGCGTATAGTATAGGCGTTAAGAAGAGGATAAAAAAGACTGCAAGAAAAGAGAGCTGAAAAGAGGCCTCAAAAATGGAGCCCGGCGCGAGGGCCAGTATGAAAAGCCCGGCAAGGGCAAGGGTATTGTAGTAGTTCTTTCCCCTGTCCATGAATACGGCCAGTATGAGGGCCGTGGCCATGATAACGGCCCTCTCTGTTGGCCGCGAAAACCCGGCCAGAAGCCCGTAGCCCATTATGGGTATGAGGCTCATGAGGAGAGCCGTCTTCTTTATATTTATCCGCAGCGCCAGATAGGGTGATAACTTCATGAGGCGCATGAGGATAAAATATGAGAAGTAGGCCAGTATGCCCACATGAAGCCCTGATATGGCAAGTACATGGGCCGTGCCCGTGCGCGCGTAAGCCGACCTTACCTCCGGGGAGAGTCCCTGCTTTTCTCCCGTAATAAGGGCCTTGAGGATGGCGGGGTTGGCGGCCCCTGATGACCCGATAAAGGCGTTTATATGCGTTCGGGCCCTTGCGGCCATGTTAGCTGGCCCGGTCCTGCCCTTACCCACCCTTATGAGCCATTTCGGGCTTCTAACATATCCCTGCGCCACTATGCCCCTTGACCTCAGCCAGCGCACATAATCAAACTCCCCGGGGTTTCCAAAATTACTGGGCCTGCGCAGGGTCCCGAGAAAACGCACCGTGTCCCCCTTGTTGATTCCCACTACCACACCGCTCACCGTGAGGCGCACCCCTCCGCCGGTGGCCTCCTGCCTGTCCTTTACCCGCATACTGCGTGCCTTTACTACAAGGCGCGTATAACGCCCCCTATAGACGGGCTGCTCGGTGACCACCCCGGTAACGTCATAAAGGGTCTTTTCCCTGCCCCTTCCCGGCCCCTCCACCTGCCCGCTATCAATGAGCCCTGTGATGTCCAGTCCTGTATCAGCGGGCTGTATATAGAGCATACCCGTCATAAAAAAAAGAGGGGTTATGAGTAGAAAATAAAACCTCCACCTTCTAATCACGGCCACAGCGGGGATGAGAAATGCGATAATAAGTGCGATGTAAAGGTAGGATAAGGGTATAGAGAACCACCCACCGGCAAGGATACCGGAGGCAAAGGCGACAAATACCGGCGCTAACGGGGCCGTGAAAAACCCTTTTCTCGTTGAGATATCCCTGCTGATTGCGCCCCCCTTGCCAACAAGCTAAACCGGAGATTAAAAATCCTGACCAAAGACTCCTTAAAGTATAGATGGATTTTAATATAAACAACGATGTCTTTAAAGGGAATAAAAAAAGGAGGTGTCTGGGGTGGTCTCCCTTTAATGCCTTGCGAGATAAAATCATAGGGGGTATAATTGAAGAATCAAACCTTTTTAAGTAGCCTCTGGTCCTGGCGGATCAGCACAACATGATATAAGAGAGCAAATTGCATAGGAGGATTAGACTATGAAATACCGGGGTATACTTTTGTCAATATTAACTATGGCGCTGCTTGCGACCTTTATCCAGCCCGCCCATGCCGACTGGGTGGAGGTGGACAAGTTTACCGGCACCATGTATATCTCAGATAAGGGCCTGGTAAAGAACATAGCTACCGACAAGAGCGGTATGTGGTCAATCATGGACCTCAACGATGGGAGCATCACCATGGTTGACCCCCGGAAGAAGACCTACACCATAATCTTTCCGGAAAAGTTCTGCTCTCAGGTAACGACCATGATGGATAACATGATGTCCGAGATGACCGCGGAGGACCGCGCCATGATGGAGCAGATGATGGGCGCCGGCGGCAAGAGGCCGTCTCCCAGGGTGAGAGTTACAAAGAAGGGTTCAGGCGGGGTTGTGGCCGGCAACAAGACGGATAGGTACATCGTCACGGTAAATGGCAAGCCCTTTAAGGACGTCTATCTCGCCCCCAACGCTTCTATTATGAAAGATGTGCGAAAGTTTATCACAAAGTCCACGGAGATGAGCGCGCAGATGGAGAGTTGTTCGCAGATGGGCCCCGGCGTTCATACTACGGCCCCGGAGATGAGTAAAGAGTACCTTGGCCTCGCGCAAAAGGGCTGGACCATGAAGGAGGTCAACACAGATAGCGGCAAGGTGGAAAAAGAGGTGCTGAGCCTTAAGAAGAAGTCCATACCCTCCTCGGAGTTCCGTGTGCCCACGGGCTACAAAAAGGTCGAGATGCGCCGCCTCATGGGCGGGGGGAGGTAGGGGGG
>JBHHUW010000051.1:0-10496 GCA_046753945.1 Thermodesulfobacteriota bacterium | reverse complement strand
TTGGCCTTTTTTCTGGAGAACTTATCTCCCCATGGAAAGGCCCTGCCGTCCGTACCCCTGGCGGCCTTCTCCCACTGATCTTCAGTGGGCAGGCGCTTACCCTCCCACCTGCAGAAGGCATCGGCATCAGACCAGCTCACATATGTAACGGGGTGTCCGGCCTTTTCACGGGGAGGGCTGCCGTCACTCCAGTTTCGTGGAGCATCGTGCCCCGTGGCTCTCACAAAAGCGGCATAGCGCTCAACAGTGACCTCGAACTTATCTATATAAAAACCCTTTACAAACTGTCTGTGTTTTGGCTGTACTTTTGGCCACCAGTCATCAGAGCCTTTGGTAAAAGGCCCGGCCGGCACATGGACCATGCCCTTCCTCTTCACGGCCTTCTTATTAGCAGTCTTTTTAGCGTCCTCTTTCTTCCGAGCTGGCTCCGTGGCAGCCTGGGCCACGACTACCGGTTCATTGATGCCGGCATGTGTCCAGGCGTTCTTGCCTTCGTAATCCCTGTATTTCTTATTGACGGCAATATATCTCTCGCTTAGACCCGGGCCGTGGCAGGAATAGCATGACGGCTCCCTTGTATAATCGATGGAATATTTTTTTTCACCGTCATGACATGTTATGCAGCGCGGCTCACCTGTCTCCAGGTCATAATCATCAGGAGGAGTGGGAAGGGGGGGGAGAGCAAAACTCACGCTTACGGTTGATAAGACAAATGCCAGCGTCAGCAAGCTCATGAGAAGGGGGGCTCTACTTGGTATCTTTGCCATCTTTCCTCATGGGTTTCTCATTTTCGGCCTTTTTGCCCTTATATGGTCCAAGCCCTTCTCTGGCGCGGCCCTGCCTCTCAAGCTCTCTTACATAGGCCAGCACATCCCAGATATCTTCTTCGCTGAGGATATGGGCCCATCGGGGCATGGACATGGCCTCGCCTCCTATCTTCTTCTGCTTACCCTGGCTTATGGACTTAAAGAGCTCCTTATCGGACCTTGCCATACGCTTGCTGTCGTGGACAAAATCGGCAGGGTGGGGTGTAATGGCCGTACCAACGGGCCCGTCACCCAGGCCCTTCTGCCCATGACAGTAATGGCAGTGCCTCTCATAAATAACCTTTCCAGCCGAGGCATCGCCGCGCTTATGGGTCTTTGACAGGGAATCAGCCTCTGCTTCGCCATAGGCGATCTGAACATCCAGGAGAAGTACGAGCCCCAGAGACAAAAGAAAAAACATAGCCAGTGAGAGCAATGGCCCTCCAGCCGGGCCAGGAATTGAGGGCCTCTTCTGGTGAGTACTCTTCATCTACACCTTCTTTGACTTAGATCTTCTTTAGATACTCCACCTTCGCGTTCTTACGCAATCCCTTAAGCCAGTTATCCCAGAGGACTTTGTACTCCTTCTCGACAAGTTCAGACTTTAATTTTTCCTGATTAAGATCTTTGAAAGCCCTCTGTTTAGCCGGACGTTCTCCCTCAAGCTTAAAAAGATGCACACCGTATATGCTCATCACCGGACCGGATATCTCGCCAACCTTCAGCCTGGATACCGCGCCCTCTATATCGGGAAGCAGGCTGCCCTCGTGGGCCCAACCCATATCCCCGCCTTTCGAGGCGTCGGCTGACTGGGAGTGTTTTTTTGCGAGCTCAGCGAAATCAGCTCCATTCTCAACCTCTTTTGATATCTCCATAATATCCTTTCTTGCCTTACTCCAGATTCTCTGGCTTGCCGATGGGTCGACTTTTAAGAGAATGCCTCTCAGATGTATCTGCGCAGGGATCTTAAACTTCTCAAGGTTCTTACTGTAGTAATCCCTCATAAAATCCTCAGTTACAAGCTTCTCCGCGTCCTTTTTAAACTTCTTCATCGAATTCAAACGCGTTCTTAGAACTACGGCTTCAAATTTGAGGTCTTCCCTGAGGTCATCCATACTCATATTACTTCTCTTAAGGGCCTTCTCCAGGGTATCATCGGGGTTAAGTCTCTTTTTCAGCGAATCGAGTCTATCCTCAAACTCCTTATCCGTAATCTCGGCATCCTTTTTAGAGAGAGCGTATTTGTAGATAAGATGGTTATCTATAAGCTGCTCAAGGGACTTTTTCCTCATAGCTGCAAAGCGCCTGTCAGAGACAGCGACATGAAAACTCTGCAAGGGCATAATGTTGTTCACAGCCGTACGGAGCTCTTCCTCCGTAATAACCTTGCCGTCCACACTCGCAACTGGTTCCTTCATAGAGCGTATAAGCGGCAGGTCACCTCCCTTACTCTCGGCGTAGACGCCGGGGCTGTTAATACAGATGGCCGCCAGGAGCACACCGGCCGTAAGAAAGGGTTTTTTTAAGGATATTTTCATTTAATTTTCCTCCGGGTTAACTGCTTTATTTTAGACTAAGATACAATGTTATTTTACAATACTATTTTATAAATGTTAAATAAAATAAGTGTTATTAAGGAATTAAATTATTTTAACGCGCAAGAGAACGTAGACCTAACGCCTCTGATTATGAGTATAATAAGAAGTAATACTTGAAAAAAAAAGAGGGCCGGAATTCCGGCCCTCTTTTTTTGTGGATTTGTGGATTATGACTTACTTGTTGTGGCAGGTTCTGCAGACTCCGGAACCCATGTTACCGCCTACCCTTCTAAGGAACACACCATCTGCTACGTTCATACCGGTAAAGGTATTATCAGAATCCCTGGTGTACTCAGGATAGCTACCGTTGCTGAAGTGCGGATCGTGACAGCTGGAGCACTCAACAAGGCCAGAGTTTGTGTTGTCAGACCTCAGGATGTCAGAGATCGAGGCGGTTGAGGATATGAATCCGCTAACAGCCCACTTGTTCTCTGTCACCCAGTTGTAGTAGGCCGTGGTGTTACTAAGGCCGAGGGTAAGGTCGATGTCTCCGATAACTGTACTCTTGGGCCTCAAGGAAGCCTTGTTCTCTGAGTATGCAACATTGATAGGATGATCGTTGTTAAGCTCGGTGCCGATGTTAATCCTGGCTGAGAATGTCGCCACATTGCCGCTGATTGGTGAACCCTCATCAAAGAAGGTCCAGGACGTGCCGGGCATGCCGAGATCCTTACCAGGTGCGTTCACGAGGCTGTCAAAGGTGGTAACACCATCATGGCAGGAAAGACAGGCCAGTGAAGCAGAGCCGGCTGCAGGAGCGGTCACTGTGGTTCCGGCAATTGTAGAGCCGTAGCCATTGTAGGTAGCCGAGTTGGAGAGATCCCTGTTCCAGAGAGGCTTGGCATTTGTGTTGGAGTGGTGAGGCGTATGACAGAATACGCATATCTGTGTCGTACCCAGCTGGTTGCCGCTGTTATCCCTGGTGGTAACGTGACGGGCCAGGGCTCCAAGGTTATGCCTTGAACCGGCAACACCGTTGGCTGTTGTGCCTACCGCGTAGGAGGTAATGTCTACAACTTCAATACCATCGGCGGCGGTGGCTTCTCCGCCTACGTTGGTAGCGGCTCCATAGGAAGTACCGCTGTAGAAGAGGCCTACTGTTGCTACTATGGCGACGGCTAAAAATCTTTTCATGTTTTGCTCCTTTTCATTAATCTCTGTTGTTTTACTGGAGTGGAGGTCCTTATAACAAAAAGAGACCTCCGACCACTGCCCTTTTACTACGGCAGCATCGAGGCATCCATCGCCCTTGGTTACAATGAGGCCCGCCATGAGCCCATAACCAGTGTAGCTTTGAATACTATTATACAGAAAAATTAATGCCTGTCAAGGAAAAATTAATGATATTTTAATAAAAATCCGCCGAGGGAGGGGCCATGGCTATTTTTTGCCTTTACCGGCGGCCTCTCTGGCCTTGTGCTTTTCGCCGAGATACTCATAGACGTCCACGCGTTCGTTCCATGAGTCGGTGACATATATAAAGTCATCCTTGTCGATTGCTATGCCGGCGGGCAGTATCATCTGCCCTCTGCCTGTGCCGTAGCCGCCAAAGGACATTAGTATTCTTCCCTCGTCATCGAAGATCTGTACATTATTAAAGGCCGCGTCAACTACATAGACATGACCCTCGCTGTCAATGGCTACGCCCTTGGGGCGGGCGAACTCGCCGGGTGCATCGCCGAACTGGCCGTAAGAGTAGAGGAACCTGCCCTTGACGTCAAAGACCTGCATCCTGGCGTTCATGGTATCTACAACATATATATTGCTGTTGGCGTCAACGGCCAGATGGGAGGGAAAGTTGAAACTGCCCTCCTCCTTGCCCCTCTCGCCGATGGTCCTCTGGTGCTTAAGAGTCTTAAGGTCAAAGACCTGCACGTTGTGAAGGTGGGTATCCACCACGTAGAGCAGGTCATTGGCGTTATCCACGGCCAAGCCCGTGGGCTGCTTGAAAGGGATAGCGGGTGAGAGATAGCTCATGAGGCGGCCCTTCTCGTCAAGTACGGCCACCTGGTCCGTCCTTGTATCAGAGACGAAGATCCGGCCCGTCTTATCTGTTGTCACCCCAATGGGCTTGAAGAATATACTCGTCCCCGCTTTCTTCACAGAGGAGACCTTTTTTCTGGGAAAATCATATATGAAGACATCCGTATGCGCCGTATCGGTGACGAGAAGCCTGCCGTCCTTATCCACATGGATATTATTGGGCTTTCTCATGGTATAGGATGTACTCCCGCCGAGGACAACGTCACCCACAATGGACGAGCCCTTCAGGTCCCTGCCGCTGTGAAAGGACCTTATGAACTTTATCCGAGGCGGGTCGGGCGGGCCGGGCCATATAATGTCCGGCAGCTTGGGCGGAGCGCAGCTGATGAGAAATACAGGTATAACAAGGACAAAAAGAGCCTTCAGTAGCTTACTCATATTTATTTTTCTCCGAAAAGTCTGATGAGTTGAGTTCATAAAAGAACCTGTTGTCTTTTAAGCGCGGCCCCTTAAGCCACGCATTAGATTCTTTTTTAAAAAAAATTAAAGAAAATTTTACTACGAGCCCCTTATTTAGTCAAGTACTCTTATGCAAAAAAGCCCGCAGGCGCCTCACGGGCCACCCGGACGCCACCAGAAGAGAAGGGGCAAACAAGGCCCTATTTCCACGTTTCTCTCTCAATGGAGCGGCCCTTCAAGACACTGTGACACCGGAGGCAGTTCGCCCGGGGCCAGTAGGTGAAGGCAACCTTGCCGTGACACCTTCCGCACCACTTTCCCTGCCATATCTCATCCATGGTAATGGGGTTGGCCCCTGCCTCGGGGATAAATATCTTGGGGTGGCAGTTGCTGCATTTGAGCCAATATGAGTGTATGGAATGGGGAAAGATTACATTGGCCATGAGAGGGACCTTGGCCTCTATAAAGATGTTAAGGTCAAGGGGCGGCTTTTCCTTGTCCTTTGGGTCCAGGGTGCCCCGGGGGTTTATAAACCCCCCTATAACAGAGGCCGTCCAGTTCACACGGCCCTCCGTGTCCTTTGGAAGAGCGCCAAGGGCTGGCGCCTCGCCTGGCACGCTTCTCATAGAGGCCCTCTGCACAACGCTGCGGTAGAACTGGTCGTAATAGTCCGTCATGTGGCCGCCTGACTTTTCCACCTCCTCCTCCTTGGTGCCTGCCTTGAAGTCAAGAAGGTATTCCGAGTTTTTTCCGCACCCGAAGACAAGCAGGACAGATACCGCTGTAATGAGAAGCAGCCTTATTTTTTTTTCTTTTGCATCTGCCTTCACTATCTCATTATCTCCCATCCCTATCCCGGATGAGGCGGAAACCTCCGGGGGCGGACGCGGTGAGAATATTCCCTTTTTTCCCTATATTATCTATAATGGTTACTACAAAAAAACCTTTTTTGTCAAGGCGGGGCCGGGGCCGGCGAGCGAAAAGCCGCCCGGGACGGTATCGCAAGGCGCATTCACCCGGGCCCGGCAAGACCCCCGCCATGACTTCGCGTCAATCCAGCAATGCCCCGGCAAGATCAGCGGTAGAGGCCCGTAAGATCACGCCGGGTACGCCCCATTTCAGAGGCCGAGAGCAAAAGGCCTCTTTCCGTAAGGCGGACTCTGCAAGGGGAAAAAGCGTAAAAAAGCTGAGAGGGCCTTAAAAGCCTCTTAAAGAGCTACTTTTGGTGACATGTCCTGCATACGCCTGAGGCAAAATTTCCTCCGATACGTCTCAAAAACAGCCCGTCCATGTCATCCCAGTCCCTGAATGTATTGGCCGCCTCAGCCCAGCTCTTATTGTTGAAATGGGGATCGTGGCAGCTCGAACACTCTATCCTCCCGTCTCTCAAGAGGTCTCCTATAGTGGCCGTATCCGAGATATACCCCTTAATGGACCAGAGGTTACTGAGTCTCTGTCTATTTTTGAGCCTAAGACCGCTGCTAAGGTTTATCTGACTGATTATAGTCCTGCTGGGCCTCAGAGATGCCACCTGACCGCCTCTGAAGAGTACGTTTACGGGATGGTCGTCAGTAAGCAGAGGCGCGAGCAAAATCCGCGTACTTACAACGGTCTGGTCCATGCTGCTCTCGGTGAGAGGGAACTTCCACGCCATGGGGGTCTTTGCAGGCGCCTCTCTCTTCTTTCCAGGCGAATTGGCTATACTGTCCGGGGCCGCCATGCCGTCATGACAGCTGAGGCACGCCAGGGAAGGTGAGCCAAGGCCCACTCTTGAAGGCTTAGTTTCGAGGTTCTTCGTTCCATAGGCCGTGTAATGTGTGGGTAAGGAATCTTTCCCTGCCCATAGGGGGGGGGAGTTTTTTGTGGGAGTGTGCGGGGTATGGCAGTATACACATATATCAAAGGTACTCTCTGTCTGAGTCGCACCGCCGTATCTACCCAGATTATGCCTTGAAAAACCTATGCCGTTGGCCGCGTCGCCAATCTCATAGTTACCGGTGAAAAAGCCGCTCCCCGACGGAATGCCGGGGTCCTGGGAGCTGCCGTCGGGAGTCCCTGCGGGCGCGGCTGGCTTAACCGGGACGCCGGAGGCCGCGGGTTTCGTGACTGTCTCTGCGCCGGCCTTGCCGCCGGGGGCCTCGGTGAGAGCGGCAGAATACCGGCAGCCCGGGTAAAGGGCCAAGACTATCGCTGCCAAAAGGGTGATTAAAAAAATTCTCATATCCCTGCCTCTACCTGGCCTCTACTTTAATACCCACTATCTAAAAACGTACTTCCGTAAGAACATACTTTGTTAAGTGAGGAAAAACACGGGGAACGGAAAGGCTATGGTGGACAGAACCTGCTAATAGAAGAGTACCCTGTATTCAGCCCCCTCTCTGTACCTGGCCTGACTGGAAGCACAGGCATAGTTCTACTTTTTACATTTTATCACTAATGTACTCGGCGCGCAAGGGTTTGTTGCGAAGCCCCTCCCTCTCTCTCTCTGTATATTGGGAGCCAGGAGCCCCCGCCTGCGCTACCTCGCCGTCCTCACCGTAACGGCGGCTTCCTTGACTGCCCTTGGCGCGGCTGATATACTTCACGCTGCGCATTTGAACCAAAAGGAGGTTTTTTTATGGGACTGTGCTCCAGCTTTGACCCGGAAAAGGTCTTAAAGATCGCCCTTGGACGCGGCGGGGAGTTTGCCGACATCTTTATAGAAGATGCGGTAAAGACCAACATAACCTATGAAGATAAAAAGATAGAAAAGGTCACGACAGGTGTAGACAAAGGCTGCGGCATAAGGGTAATAGCCGGGCAGAAGACCTTTTACGCCTATACTAACGAGATTACAGAGAAGGCCCTTACTGACCTTGCCCGGGCCCTGGCAAAGGGAGTGGCAGGGGGCTCGCCGGGAGTAGAGATTCCGGCCATGAAGCGGCAAAACGCCGGGGGCTTTGCCATAGAGCAGAGACCCTCTGATGCCGGGCTTGCAGAGAAGGCAGACCTTGTGATACGCGCCGATAGGGCTGCAAGGGGTTTTGATAAGAGGGTCGTACAGGTGAAGGCCCTTTACAGCGACTCCGTGAGAAAGCTGGCCATGATAAATTCCCTTGGCCAGTGGGTAGAAGAGGAAAAAACAGGTCTTGTCTTCTTTACCTCGGCCATTGCCAGAGATGGAGAGGTGCTGCAGACCGGGTACGAACCCCTGGGCGGGGCCCTTGGCCTTGAGGCCTTTACCGAGACTCCTCCTGAAGAAGTGGGACTGGCGGCGGCAGCAAGGGCCGTACAGATGCTGGGCGCAAAAAAGGCCCCTGCAGGCGCCATGGCCGTGGTCTTGTCCAGCGAGGCCGGAGGCACGATGATACACGAGGCCGTGGGCCACGGCCTTGAGGCGGACCTTGCCCTTGCCGGGCTCTCAGTCTACTCCGATAGAATTGGCGAAGAAGTGGCCTCTCCATTAATTACTGTCATTGATGACGGCACCATACCCTTTAAGCGGGGCTCGGCCTTCTTCGATGAAGAGGGCACTCCAACGCAGAGGTCCGTGCTCATAGAAAATGGCGTCCTCAAGGGATATATGCTTGACAGGCTAAGCGCCATGAAGGCCGGCGGCGCCACAAAATCCACAGGCAACGGAAGGCGCCAGTCATATCAGTTCAAGCCCATACCACGCATGACCAATACCATGATAGCCCCGGGCGAGACCCGGCCCGGGGAAATAGTAAGCTCTCTTGAAAAAGGGCTCTTCGTAAAAAAGATGGGCGGCGGGCAGGTAAACACCGTAAACGGTGACTTTGTCTTTGAGGTAACCGAGGGCTACATCATTGAAAAAGGCAAGGTGGCCGACCCTGTAAGAGGGGCCACCATTACGGGCAACGGCCCTGATATACTAAAAAAAATAGACATGGTGGGCTCAGATCTCGGCTTTGGCATAGGGACCTGCGGAAAAGACGCCCAGGGCGTGCCTGTGGCCGATGCCCAGCCAACGCTGCGCATACCTGAGATTACCGTAGGCGGCGGCATCTGAGCACGAAGGGTACATGCTGAAAACCTGAGACCAGGCCGCTTCAGGACCTTGCAGAGTAAAACCATAGCCATACTCACAAAAAGGGATTTTACCCCCCACTCTCCCCCCTCCCCCGCCTGCTCCCGGCCAAGCCTTTCCACCACCCGGCGCAGAGGCCTTTTAGAGCTAAAAAGGCCCACGGTGCCCATAAAAAGAGGCTGTGCCCCACGGTATACCCACCTCTTCCATAATTATCTTGACAATTCCTCGCCTCGTGTGTTAGGAATTCATTGATAAATCAGTAAAAATTTATTGTTTATATGTTCACCGCCGGGGGAGGGTATACACTCCCCTTTGCTATCAGGAGAAATGGGTAATGTTAACGCTGGATCTCACCACTATATACCAGATTATCGGTTTCTTCGTCCTTCTCGTCATCCTTCAAAGGCTGCTTTTCAAACCCCTCTTAAAGGTCATGGAAGAGAGGGAGAGCCAGACAGGCGGCACTGCACAGAAGGCCGAAGAGATAGAAAACGAGGTAAAAGAGGGTCTTGCAGCCTATGAGAAAAAACTCCTCGAGGCGCGTCTAAAGGGCAACGAGATGAGGGCAAAGCTCAAAGAAGAGGCCCTTGCTGAAGAAAAGAAACTACTTGAAGCCGCAGGCGAGGAGGCCTCTGGCGAGCTCTCCATGATGCGCGGGAAGATAAAGGCTGAAAAAGGCTCCGCCATTAAGGAGCTTACAGCGGAGACAGCTGCCATCTCAAGGAATATTGCCGGAAAGCTAATAGAGAGAAAACTGGCCGTTATTCTTATTACGGGTTTTCTTACCTCCCTGCCTCTCATCTCAATGGCCGCCGAGCACGGCGAAGAACACGGCGGGTCAGGCCTTGGGCTCTGGAAGATAATCAATTTTATCCTCCTTGTCATAGGCGTTTACCTTGTATGGACAAAGGTCATAAACCCGGCCCTCGACAAGAGGAGCGCCGGTATAAAAAAGGCCCTTGAGGACGCGGTGCGTCTGAGAGAAGAGGCCGAGAAGGCGGCCCTCCTGTACAGAGAGAAACTCGCCGCCCTGGAGACAAGGCTCGCCTCCATTGCCGAAGAGTTAAGGCTTGAGGGCGAGGCCGAGAAAGAACGTATCATTAATGAAGCCCGGGCCGCTGCCGCGAGGCTTAAAG
The DNA here is from genome assembly GCA_046753945.1 of Thermodesulfobacteriota bacterium. Taxonomy (GTDB): domain Bacteria; phylum Desulfobacterota; class GWC2-55-46; order GWC2-55-46; family JADFVP01; genus JAJRZX01. The sequence goes on along the minus strand of JBHHUW010000051.1, from coordinate 481 downwards.
AGCAGGCAAAGACCACGGCAGAGCAGGAGATTAAAAAAGCGCGTCTGGAGATTCGCGGCGAAGTGGCCGAACTGGCCGTGAAGATGGCAAGAGAGCTGCTGGAAAAAGAACTCAGGCCCGAAGACCAGCAAAGGCTTATAAAAGATTACATCTCAAACCTGCGCCTCAATTAAAGGGGGCGGGTTTAAAGACGCGTGTCAGGCGGGCCCTGAAGGAGCCTGCAGCTGAAATCAGGGAAATAATAATATCAGAGTCAGAGGTAAAGAGGGCCGTAAGACGAATAAATGGCCGTAAGGCCTGCAATATATCCATAAAAGATGAAAAATTCTACTATTACAAAGAAACTGGCCGGCGCCCTTATGGACGTTGGGACCTCGGAAGGCTCGGCTGAGAGGCTCGGGAAAGACCTTAAAAACCTCACCGCTGTCTTTAGTGATAACTCCGGGCTTGCAGGCGTCCTACTTAACCCCATGCATGGACT
>JBHHUW010000050.1:0-10504 GCA_046753945.1 Thermodesulfobacteriota bacterium | reverse complement strand
TACATCGGCTATGTAGAGGGCAGGGATATATACCGTGGTGATGTAGACGTGGTCGTAGCCGATGGTTTTGTCGGTAATGTTGTCCTTAAATTGAGCGAAGGCCTTGTTGAGGCCGTTACTTCAATGCTCAAAGAAGAGATAACATCGAGCCTCTCGGCTAAGATAGGCTACATGCTGGCAAAGGGTGCTTTTAAGAGGTTCAAGAAAAAAGTGGATTACGCCGAGTATGGCGGCGCGCCGCTTCTGGGCATAGACGGTATCTGCATGATAAGCCATGGCAGAAGTAATCCCAAGGCCATAAAAAGCGCCGTCACAAGGGCATATGAATACTCTGTTGGAAAAGTGAACGTCCATCTGAGAGAAGAGATAGCCGCTGATTCAGAGCTGCTGAGGCTGGCAGCGCGTGACGAGAAAGCGGTTTAGAGTAGTGAGGAAAAATGTCAAGGGCAAGGATAATTGGCACGGGCTCTTATGCCCCGGAAAAGGTCCTCTCAAATAAGGACCTTGAAGCTATGGTGGATACCACGGACGAGTGGATATCCATGCGTACGGGCATCAGGGAGCGCCGCGTCTCAGTGGAAGACACCACAACCGTCATGGCCGTAAATGCCGGGAGGCTTGCCATTGAGGCCGCCGGGTGTGAGGCCGGAGAGATAGACCTTGTAGTCGTGGGCACCGTAACGCCGGAGATGGTCTTTCCCTCTACGGCCTGTTATGTGGAGTCCGCCCTTGGGCTGAAAAAAGGCGCCGCGGCCTTTGACGTATCGGCGGCCTGCTCGGGGTTTCTCTATGCCCTGGATATTGCCGAAAAGTATATAAAGTCCGGCGCTGCCACAAAGGCTCTTGTAATAGGCGTGGACCAGTTCTCAAAAATAGTGGACTGGGAGGACAGGAGCACATGTGTCCTCTTTGGAGACGGCGCTGGCGCAGTGGTCCTTACCGCCAAAGAGAGTGAGGGTGAGGGGGAAGATACAAAAGGAATACTTTCGAGCCATATCCACTCTGAGGGCAGAAGGTGGAATATGCTCTATGTCCCGGGAGCCATCGGCCCAAGTCCCTTTGAGACACGCGAGCATGTAAAACCGCACGTCAAGATGCAGGGGAATGAGACCTTCAAGGTAGCCGTAAGGACCATAGAGTCGGCCATTAAGGAGGTCCTTGACTCAAGCGGCCTCACAGTAGATGATATTACCCTTCTTATTCCCCATCAGGCGAATATACGCATTATCAAGGCCGTGAGGCAGAGGCTCGGCCTCCCGGAGTCCAGGGTATACAGCAATGTGGAGAAGTATGGCAATACCTCGGCGGCATCTATCCCCATAGCCCTTGACGAGGCCGTAAAGAACGGTACTATAAAAGAAGGTCATATAGTTCTTTTTGTAGCCTTCGGCGGGGGGCTCACCTGGGCCTCTGCCGCTGTAAGATGGTAACCCTTGGAGCTGGAGGGGGTATCATAGGTTTATCTCGCTATATTGCTTCGTGAGGGCACAGTGGTCTCAATGGCCCGTTAAAAAACTTTTGGAAAAAAGAAAGTAAGACAAAGAAAACCAACGGGGGGATAGACTTATTACCTTTGTAGATACACCGTACTCCCATGATACTCTGGAAAAAAGAAGGTAAGATAAAGAAAACCAACGGGGGATTGGCTTATCGTCAATGAAGATACACCGTGCGCCCCACGTTGCAGCCTTAATTAAGATAACGAGGATAGATGTATGAGTGGTCTCGCCTTTGTATTTCCAGGCCAGGGCTCGCAGTACGTTGGCATGGGAAGCTCTTTTTATAAGTCAAGCGCCCTTGCCAGGGCTACCTTTGACGAGGCCAGCGCGGCACTGGGTTATGACCTGACCACTGCGGTCTTTGAGGGCCCGGCAGAGGACCTGAACCGCACGGACATTACCCAGCCCGCTCTTTTAACTACGAGCATTGCGGCCTATCGAGTATTGAAGGAGTCTCTTGACCTGACTCCCGCATATCTTGCCGGTCATAGCCTTGGCGAGTACACGGCCCTTGTAGTATCGGGCTCACTTGACTTTTCCGAGGCCGTATCTCTTGTCGCCAAGAGGGGCAGGCTCATGATGGAGGCCGGCGGCACCGGCGGAATGTGTGCCGTTATCGGTCTTCCCACGGAGGATGTAGACGTCCTTTGCGAGGAAATCTCCACCGAGTCTTCCGTAGTGGTGCCGGCAAATATCAACAGTCCCCTTCAGGTCGTGGTCTCCGGCGAGGCAGGAGCCGTGAAGAGGGCCGCCGCAGAGGCCAAGGTGCGCGGAGCGAAGATGGTAATTCCGCTTAAGGTAAGCGTAGCCTCACACTCGCCCCTTATGAGCGGAGCCGCGGAAAAATTCGCCCTGGAGCTTAAGAAGATTGCGCTGAGGAAGATGGAGGTCCCTGTTATTTCCAACGTGGAGGCCCTGCCCTTTAGCACTCGGGTTGAGGTAATATGGCTTCTTGAACGTCAGCTTACAAGCCCCGTCAGATGGGTTGATACAATAGTGAAGATGAAGGACAAAGGTGTAAGGCGTATACTGGAGATAGGCCCTAAAAAGGTCCTTACAGGGCTGATAAAACGCATAGATAGTGATATTGAGGTTTTTAATCTCGATGGCGCTGAGGATCTCGATAAGGTTTTGGAGTCTTTAACCACGCCAAAACCTTCCTAAGGAGGATTAAGATATGGACTTACAGAGCAGGGTAGCGGTAGTAACCGGAGCCGGGCAGGGCATAGGCAAGGCCATAGCCTTGAAATTGGCCTCTTACGGCGCCGATGTTGCGGTAATTGACGTAAACTTTGAGAACGCCACAGAGACGGCCCTTGAGGTGCGGGCCATGGGAAGAAAGACAGTGGCCTTGAAGGTTGACGTTACAGAGGCCAAACAGACCCAGGAGATGGCCACTCACATCTATAATGAGCTTGGCGCAATACATGTACTTGTAAATAACGCCGGTATTACCAGTGATGCCCTCCTTGTAAGGATGAAAGAAGAGGACTGGGACAAGGTTCTGGATGTAAACCTTAAAGGCCCCTATAACTGCATACAGGCCGTTGTGAGGTATATGACCAAACAGCGCTGGGGCCGCATAATAAATGTAGCCTCCATAGTGGGACAGATGGGCAACGCAGGGCAGGCCAATTACGCGGCGAGCAAGGCCGGCCTTATCGGCCTTACAAAGACCGTTGCCCGTGAGACTGCAAGCCGTAACGTCACCTGCAATGCCGTGGCGCCGGGTTTTATAGAGACGGCCATGACGGATAAACTCTCCAAGGAGGCAAGAGACAGTCTCCTTAAGCAGATACCCATGGACAGGCTCGGGGGGCCAAATGATGTGGCCATGAGCGTGCTCTTTCTCGCCTCTAACGCCGCAAGCTACATAACCGGCCATGTAATGAGTATCAACGGTGGAATGTACATGTAATAAGGGCTAATGCACTAAGGATTGACAATCCGGCCTTTAGGTGATATACCCTGTAACTATAATATTTAATAGAATATATTCGGATTTGCAGTGCCACTGAGGCCTCCGGATATGAACAACCTACGCATGAGGAGGGTGTGAAATGTCGTCAGTAGAGAACAAGGTACGAAAGATAGTCATGGAGCAGCTTGATGTGAACGAGACAGAGGTAACGCCTCAGGCCTCTTTTGTAGACGATCTCGGCGCTGACTCCCTTGATACCGTTGAGATGGTCATGGCCTTTGAGGAAGAATTTTCCATTGAAATTCCCGATGAGGACGCCGAGCAGATAAAGACCGTTCAGGATTCCATAGATTATATAGCCAAGAAGGCCTCAAAGGGTTAATTTTTTCGTTGCCGCCCTATTTGTCTTCTGTGCCCGGCGCTACGATAGGGGGCGGGCGGCTTTGAGCGCGGGGTCACGTCCATGAGATAGACCTATCTCTCCGGGGCTTTGCCGTGTATTATGGGGCGGCCCCTTTCTTTATCCGGGCATGGGCGCAGCCCTGGGGGATGAATCCATTCAGGGCCTTACAGGCTGTAATCTTGTAAAGAGGCTTTCGGCTTTTAAGTGTAAGGCCGGAGGTTTTTTTGTTGAAGAGGGGGCTATACTAAAGACAAGGGGTTCTCCTGAAGATGGGGGGCAAGCCGGGGTTTTTCCAAGACCTCGCTATCTTTATTTTTACTGGAGCATGGTTATATGAGAAGAGTTGTTGTAACAGGGTTGGGCATGGTAAGCCCCCTTGGCCAGGATCTGGAAAGCTCATGGCAGGGCATTACCGGGGGCAAATGCGGCATCAGGGAGATTACCCGTTTTGATGCCTCTGAGTTTCCCGTGCGGATAGCCGGAGAGGTTCCCGGCTTTGACCCGGCTGCTTTTATCCCTAAAAAAGAGCTGAAGAAGATGGGGCTCTTTATCCAGTACGCCGTTGTGGCCGGGCTTATGGCCATGAAGGACTCTGGCCTTGAGATTACCGAAGAGAACGCCGAGCGCGTGGGCGTCTACGTTGGCGCCGGCATAGGCGGTCTTCCGGCAATAGAGCACTGGCATAAGGTCCTCCAGGAGAAGGGGCCCGAGAGGATAACGCCCTTTTTCATACCAATGGTGATAATCAATCTGGCCTCAGGTCAGTTATCCATAATAACGGGCGCAAAGGGGCCTAACAACTCTTCTGTCACGGCCTGCGCCACGGGGACCCACTCTGTAGGCGACGCCTTCAGGCTCATTCAGGCAGGCACCGTGGACGCCATGATAGCCGGCGGAACTGAGTCAACCATCAGCCCTCTATGCGTGGCGGGTTTTAATGCCATGAAGGCCCTCTCAAGGCGTAATGAGAGCCCTGGTGAGGCCTCCCGTCCCTTTGAGAGGGATCGCGACGGGTTTGTCATTGGTGAGGGCTCGGGGGTTCTTGTGCTCGAAGAGCTTGAGTCGGCACAAAAACGCGGGGCCAGGATTTACGCTGAGCTCGCGGGTTATGCCATGAATTCCGACGCCTTCCACATGACCATGCCTTCCCCTGATGGGGCCGGGGCGGCCAGATGCATGGAGCTGGCCCTTAAGGACGCAGGCCTTAACACGGGGGATGTGGATTATATCAACGCCCACGGAACCTCCACTTATTATAATGACCTCTATGAGACCGCGGCCATAAAGACGGTCTTTGGCGAGGATGCGGGCAGACTGGCCGTAAGCTCCACCAAGGGCGCCACTGGCCACCTTCTTGGCGGCGCCGGAGGCATTGAGGCTGTTTTTACGGCCATGAGCGTCTCGCAAGGTGTACTGCCGCCAACGATTAATCACCACAGCCCCGGCGAGGGTTGCGACCTTGATTATGTGCCGAATACAGCGAGAGAGACCGGCGTAAGGGCGGCCCTCTCAAATTCCTTCGGCTTTGGCGGGACAAACGCTGTTCTGGCCTTCAGGTCTTTCAAGGGTTAGGACTGCAGCACCGGCAAGGGGCAAGACCTTTTTTTTCTATCTATTATACGCAGGGGTAGTATCAGGGTGACCACTTCTGGAAAAATAGCCATAGCCAGCGACCACGCCGGCAGGGAGATCAAGGACGATATATCGGCCTATCTCTCTGAAATAGGCCTTGAGGTTGTGGACATGGGCGTTAAAAACGACCAGTCCGTTGATTACCCTGATTACGGCGTACTCGTGGCCCGCTCAGTCTCAGAGGGTGAGTTCGAAAAGGGCGTTCTTGTCTGCGGCACGGGCGTAGGCATGAGCATGGTCGCCAACAAATTTCCACGTATCAGGGCGGCCCTTGTAAATGATCTCTATGCAGCAAGGATGGTAAAGGAGCATAACAACGCCAATATACTTGTAATAGGCGGGCGTGTAGCTGGAAAGGAACTTGCCAGGGAGATGGTTAAGGCATGGATAGAGGCCGAGTTTCAGGGCGGACGTCACCAGAGGCGTCTTGACAAGATAGCTGATATTGAAAAAGAGACCATGAAAGGTACGAGCGAGGCGAGTTAGAGCCGCAGTTGGCCGGGTTATAGATGGGGAGATGGGACTGATGAGGGGATTGTCCCGGCCCATGTATAAGAAAATATTCTTAAGAATTTCCATTGATAATAAAGAGGCTTTTATGGCAGGGCCATGAGAGCGGCGCTGCCATAGGCTTTTTGAGAAGTATTACAAAAATCCGTAAGAGATAATGAGCGGAATAATACTGCGCTTTAAGGAGTATGGATATGTCAGGACTTAAAGTATCGGACCCGGAGATATTTGATGCTATCCGCCTTGAGACTGAGAGGCAGGAGTATAAGCTTGAGCTCATAGCATCTGAGAATTTTGTGAGCAGGGATGTGCTTGAGGCCCTTGGAAGCGTAATGACCAATAAGTACGCCGAGGGCTATCCGGGGAAGCGATATTACGGGGGCTGTGAGTTTGTGGACAGGGCCGAGGTACTGGCCATAGAGCGCGCAAAAGAGCTCTTTGGGTGCGACCATGTCAATGTCCAGCCTCATTCGGGCTCTCAGGCCAACATGGCCGTATACATGTCCGCCATAAAACCAGGTGATACCATACTTGGCATGAACCTCTCTCACGGCGGTCATCTTACACACGGCAGTCCGGTGAATTTTTCCGGCCAGCTCTACAATGTCCTCTCCTACGGCGTTACGGCAGATACCCATCGTATTGATATGGCCCAGGTAAGGGCACTGGCGCTGGAGCACAAGCCCGCCATGATAGTGGTGGGGGCAAGCGCCTACCCGCGTACAATAGATTTTTCGGCATTTAGAGAGGTAGCCGACGAGGTAGGGGCAGTGATTATGGTGGATATCGCACACATAGCGGGCCTTGTGGCCACGGGCCTCCACCCCAGCCCCGTGCCTTTTGCCGAGTTTGTCACTACCACTACTCACAAGACGCTTCGCGGTCCAAGGGGCGGGATGATAATGTGTAGCTCTGATGTGGCAAAACAAGTTAATAAGGAGATTTTCCCCGGCATACAGGGAGGCCCGCTCATGCACGTCATAGCGGCCAAGGCCGTTGCCTTCAGAGAGGCCCTGGCGCCGAATTTCAAGGTCTATCAGGAGCAGGTTTTAAGTAACGCCAGAACCCTTGCCGAAGAGCTCATGGTAAAGGGTTATGAGCTGATTTCCGGCGGTACGGATACCCACCTTATGCTTGTAGACCTTACAAAGCAGGGCATTACAGGCAAGGAGGCCGAGGCCATGCTGGACCAGGCCGGTATTACGGTAAACAAGAACACCATCCCCTTTGAGACCAAGAGCCCCTTTGTGACGAGCGGCATCAGGATAGGCGTTCCGGCGGCTACGACAAAGGGCATGAAGCAAGAGGAGATGAAGGTCATAGCCGGCTTTATTGATGATGCGCTCAAAAGCGGTGGCGATGAGAAGAAGCTTGCCGGTATAAAAGACGCTGTCGTGGAGCTATCCAGTAGTTTTCCTTTTTATCTGTAGAGGATTTTTTCGCAAAGGTGGGCCGAGGCCTCTCCCATGACGGGCCGTACAGGTGTCTTAGAGACAGAGTAACTCTCCTTTGTAAAGTAATCTTTATCTGATATCATAAATTAATGGAGTATATTCTGGCCTTTGGTTCGGCCCACAGGGCATTAAAGGCCGAGAGCGTATTGAGGAACTCTGGTCTGGTCCATCGTCTTCTACCAGCGCCGAGGGCCTTTACCCTGCACTGTGATCTTGTCATATCCCTTGATGAGAGTCTTCTTGCCAGGGCAAGGGACGTTCTTCGAGGCGCCGGGGTAAACCCCACAAATATTTTTTTAAGAGAGGGAGATTCGTATGTTGAAGTGTGATTTTTGCGGAGCTGAGACTGAGAGGGTAGTAAGGGTTGCCCTTGACAGCGATTATGACAGGCTCAGCGTGCAGCACAGCAAGAGGTACGCCTGCCCGAAGTGTTCAGAGAAAAAAGACCAGGAGCGAAAGGCCGAGGCCAAGAGCGAGGGCAATTGAGGGGGCCTCTTAATAGAGAGAATGAGACGGCGCTGGCGGTAATGGTAAAGGCGCCTGTAGCCGGCCTTGTAAAGACGCGTCTTACCCCGCCCCTTACCTTAGAAGAGGCGGCAGGGCTGTACCGCTCTTTTTTAGTAGACCTCTTTGTCAATCTCAAGGGTTTTGAGCTTCCCGTTGACCTCTTTTCGGCAATAACTCCGCCGGGTAATAAAGAAGATTTTTCAGGTCTGATACCTGATGACGTAGATTGTTTTTCCCAGGCTGGAGATGGCCTTGGCGAGAGGATAGAGAGCGTTTTCAAGCACATCTTTGATATGGGCTATGAGAAGGCCGTGGTTACTGGAAGTGACAGCCCTGATATGCCGCAAGACTTTATTGAAGAGGCCCTGGCCGTGCTTGATGAGCCTGAAGTTGATATTGTCCTGGGTCCCGCCCATGACGGCGGGTATTATCTCGTTGCCGTGAGCAGGCTTGTTGCGGCCCCTTTCCGCGATATAAACTGGAGCGGCGCCACGGTGCTTGAAGAGACCCTCCAAAAGGTAATGGAGGCGAAGCTTAAGTACAGGCTCCTTCCACCATGGCATGATATGGACAGGCCCTCTGACCTCAAGCTTCTTCTGGGCAGCGACCACGCCCCATGCAGCAGGGCCTTCATAGAGGCCTTAAGTCCCGAGGTTAAGGCCGCCATTACTTAGGGAAGGCTTTGCGGGGCGCAGAGCGAATATTTAAGGGTAAGGGTCATATTTCCCCTTTGGTTTCTTTTTTTTAGAGGTAACGTTGGAGTACAATGAATCTTCAAAGGTAAGGGTCATATTCCCCCTTTGGTTTTCTTTGTCTTACTTTCTTTTTTCCAAAAGAAAGTAAGGGATGAGAATGGAGTCTGATGTGGGCAGGTTGCCTTCCTGGGCAAAAAAAAGACTTGGCAGGGCCTCTGATATACATGGCGTAAAAGCCATCCTCCGAGATAGAGGCCTTAATACTGTCTGCGAGTCTGCCAGGTGCCCCAATATAGGGGAGTGTTTTGGCAGGCAGACGGCCACATTCATGATCCTGGGCAGCGTATGCACGAGAAGCTGCGGCTACTGCGCAGTGGATAAGAGCCACCCTCCTCTTGGACCTGACCCCCTTGAGCCCGCCAATATCGCCGAAGCCGCCGCGAGCCTCGGTCTTAAGCACGTGGTCATTACCTCTGTTACAAGAGACGACCTCAGTGACGGGGGAGCAAGGCAATTCGCCTTGACAATAGGGGCCATTAAAGATAAGATTTCAGACATTTCCGTTGAGGTCCTTGTCCCTGATTTCAAGGGTGAGAGGGCCTCTCTGGAGATGGTTTTTGAGGCCTCGCCTGATATATTCAACCATAACCTTGAGACCGTTCCCTCACTTTACCGGAAGGTGAGGCCGCAGGCGGATTACAAGAGGTCCTTATCTGTCCTCAGACTGGCTAAAGAGAGGGGCCTTCTTACAAAAACAGGTATAATGGCCGGTCTTGGCGAGACCCCTGAAGAGGTAATGGCCCTGTTGCGGGACGTTCGGGCAGTGGGCGTAGACGCCGTCACCATAGGCCAGTATCTTCGGCCCAGAAGAGATAACCTTGAGGTAGTAGAGTATATAACTCCAGAGGTCTTTGCCGCTTATGAGGCCTATGGAGAGAAGATTGGAATAAGGCGCGTATACTCGGGGACCTTTGTGCGGAGCTCCTATAACGCCGAAACACTCTTTGAAACCAATTAACCACGGATAAAGCCGAGGGTCTTTTCAGTATTATGGAAGAATTTCACAGGATTAAACGGCTTCCCCCATATGTCTTCAATATAGTCAACGAACTCAAGGTCAAAGCGAGACGACGGGGCGAGGACATAATTGACTTTGGCATGGGCAACCCGGACCAGCCCACCCCGAAGCATATAGTAGATAAACTCATCGAGGCCGCCGGTAACCCCCGTAACCATCGTTACTCCGCCTCAAAGGGGATATATAAACTGCGTCTTGCCATCTCTGACTGGTACGCGCGGCGTTACGACGTTCATATAGACCCTGAGACTGAGGCCGTGGCCACCATTGGCTCCAAGGAGGGCATCTCTCACCTGGCCCTTGCCATTCTTAGCCCAGGTGATGTGGTTTTTGTACCTAACCCCACTTATCCCATACACGGCTACTCGGCCATTATCGCCGATGGAGATGTGCGGAGCATTCCCCTGTATCCCGGGGTGGACTTTTTCGAGGAACTGCAGAAGGCCACAAAGGAGCACTGGCCCAAGCCCAAGCTCCTTGTCCTTAATTTTCCCCATAACCCTACTACAGAGGTAGTGGATATCAGCTTTTTCGAGCGTGTAGTTGATTTTGCCAAAGAGCACGATATGCTTGTTGTGCACGACCTTGCCTATGCCGATATAGTCTATGACGGGTACAAGGCCCCGAGCCTGCTACAGGTCCCCGGGGCAAAGGATATCGGAGTTGAGTTCTTCACCCTCTCAAAGAGCTATAATATGCCGGGCTGGCGCGTTGGTTTTGCCGTTGGCAACAAGAAGATGGTGGGGGCGCTTACGAGGATAAAGAGCTACCTTGATTACGGTATGTTCCAGCCCATTCAGATAGC
>JBHHUW010000049.1:0-10987 GCA_046753945.1 Thermodesulfobacteriota bacterium | reverse complement strand
CATTTACGGGAAGCAATGAAGTATTAAAGGAGCAACGTAATCCGCAGAGTTACAGGGCTAAAATAAGTCCTTAATCGAGTCCCCGCTACCAAGTCGGGCCGGTATTTTCTAAAGAACGGGATTGCCTTGATATATGAAGGGGCTGCGCGAAAGTGTGGCCCCTTTTTTTGTGAATGGGCCGGTATTTGACTAAATCTTAGTAACTCACCTTTATATAGAGAGGGGCCGTGGATTTCTACACGGCCCTTTTCTCTCTCTTCAGTATAATACGTAAAAGCCCTGCCCCATTGCTGTGGACTTACTCCTGGCATAGTAATTATCATAAAAACCGGGAAAATCCAGGTCCTCATAACAAGCTCCCCTCTCCTGCTTATTGCCTTAAGAGAGAGACATCTGCATCATCATCTCAATTATCCATGAATATTCAGATATTCCCTAAAGAAATCAGAGACACATACGATAAGAATACTGTGAGTAAACGCATAACCCTCTGGGCCTCGGGTCCATCACCGCCGAAGAACGCCAAGTACTGAAGTGGCAGATTAGAGATACGAAAAAAATCGCAAATAATGCCATTCTTTGTGAGCAAGCATATATCTGAATAAAAAGGAGAGTTTAATGTCTATCAATTTACTGAATAATCTAAGAATCCGCACAAAGCTCTATCTCGGTTTTGGTGTGGTGCTGGGACTCATCCTCTTCATCGGGATTTACAGCATCACCGTATCAAACAACACGAAGAGAGAAATAACCACAATTGAGAACGTAACTCTGAGATCAGCTCTCGCCACCATGAACATGAGGACAGCCGTTAATCAGACGCAGCAGTGGCTTACCGATATTAGCGCCACAAGGGGACGAGACGGCCTTGATGACGGATTTGAAAAGGCTGAGAAATGGGCGGGTAAATTCAGAGAGGAGCTCACGACTTTAAAGAGCTTATTCAAAGACGATACCGTCATGATCTCCAGACTCGAGGCTATAGGCATTTCCTATAACGAGTATTATGTCGTTGGGGTGAAGATGGCAAAGGCCTATGTCGCGGGGGGACCTGCAAAGGGTAATATGGTTATGTCGGAGTTCGATGAGTCTGCCGAAAGAATAAACAACGCTGTCGAGCAGTTAACCGAGAAAAGCCTTGGCAGCCTCGATACCACCCTTGCCTTGCTCCATGACTGGGCAGACCATGCGAAGATATTGAGCATGCTGCTCCTTGCGGGGGCAATTTTAATCTGCATTGTGCTCTCTACCCTCATAGCCCGCGCCATCACAGGCCCTATCAACAAAACTACCGCCATGTTAAAGGACATTTCCGAGGGCGATGGCGACCTTACAAAGAGTATAGATGTACACTCTAATGATGAGATAGGTGAACTTGCCAGGTACTTTAATACCTTTCTTCAGAAGCTGCAGACTATGATAGGAGAGATAAAGAGCAACGCCGGGACCCTTGCCGAGCACTCACAGAACCTCTACACCTCCTCATCACAGATGGAGATAGACACGGGCTCCATGTCATCGAACGCAAAGACAGTGGCCGCCACCTCAGGTGAGGTCACCACTAATGTAGAGACCGTAGCCAGCTCTGCCGAGGTAGCCTCGGCTAATGTGACGAATGTCTCCGCCGCAACCGAAGAGGTAAGTCATAAGATAGTAGAAGTGGCCTCAACGACAAAGGATATCCTCTCCAATGTACACACAGTGGCCGCGGCCATTGAGGAGATGAGTTCTACTGTTAGTGAGATTACAAAAAATACTACAAAGGCGGCGGGTATCAGCACCGATGCCACGGAGAAGGCCGCCGAGGCCGAGGTCCTGATGAAAGACCTCAGCGCCAGCGCCGAGACCGTAGGCAAAGTTATCGAGGTAATTAACGACATAGCCGACCGCACAAACCTCCTTGCCCTTAACGCAACCATTGAGGCGGCAAGCGCCGGGGAAGCGGGCAAGGGATTTGCCGTTGTGGCAAACGAGGTAAAAGAGCTTGCCAAGCAGACCGCCGAGGCCACAAAAGAGGTGGTAACACAGATAGAAGAGATGCAGGGTAATACCGAGGTGGCCGTAAAGGCCATCGACAATGTGGCCTCTACCATTAATGAGATAAACGAGATAAATACCTCCATAGCGGCATCTGTAGAAGAGCAGGACGCCACCACTAACGAGATATCAAAGACAACTGTGCAGACAGTAACGGACATGGAGGCCGTGTCGCGTAATGTGGAAGAGGCGGCCCTTGGCGCTGAAGAGGTGGCAAAGAACGCCTCGGAACTCTCATGTATTGTTACCGATATATCCAATAATGTTCAAGAGGCAGCTGGAGGGGTAAAGGAGGTATCAGAGGGCATACAGGTAGTGGAAGACGCCTCCATGAACACCCTTGACTCGGTAAAGGAGGTTCACCAAAGTATCGATAACCTCTCCACGGTAACGGGAAACCTCAATGACCTTGTGGGCCAGTTTATCATAGACGAGAGCTATGAGACAGGCACAGCCGTCAAGGGACAGGCCCGCCAGGGACGCCCGAGAAAAGGCAGGGCCGGCATAAAACCCTTCATTGCCTGGAATGACCGCTACAGTGTTGGTGTGAAGGCATTTGATACGCAGCACAGACGCCTCTTTGATCTCATTAACGATGTCCACGAGGCAATGGCCATGGACTCCGGGAAAGAGAGGATGGGGAGTATCCTTAATGAGTTAATCGATTATACAGAAAATCACTTCAGCGAGGAAGAAAAGCTGATGCAAAAGGCCGGATATGAAGGCTATGAAGAACAACGCGCCGAACATACCAGCCTCGTTGAAGAACTTCTCGCCTTTAAGAGTAACTTTGATTCAGGGGCTGCAAAGGTAGACCTCAAACTTATGAGTTTCTTGAAGAACTGGCTTACCAAGCACATCATGGGTACGGATATGAAGTACAAGAGTTTCTTCAGTAATAAGGGCCGCACGAAAGTAGCCTGATTGTTTCTGAGAGGCAGGAGTTCATATCCCAATTATAGATGCCAGCCTGGTTTCTCTCTCAACTCATCGGCAGCAATCACTGTAAGGCATCATGATTTGGCCGGAAAGTTAATAAACATTTTTGGGTGCTTACTATAGTAAAGTGCAGCGCAGTCAATTACGGCGCATTCTGCATAACATGGGCGAGACTGCCATATAATCAAAGCTGGATTAGAGGAACTCAATATGAGTGATAATAGCAATGACGAGATGCTGGCGCTCTTCATAGAAGAGTCAAAGGAACATCTCGAAGTCGTTGAACCGGCCCTCCTTACCATGGAGGAAAAGGGCGATGAGACGGATGCCGAGACAGTTAACACTGTATTCAGGGCCATACACTCCATCAAGGGCTCGGCGGGTTTTTTCGGACTTAAAAATATTACCGAGCTAAGCCATACCATGGAAAACCTCATGGCCAAGGTACGCGACGGCTCTACTTCTACCACCCCTGAGTTGATTAATATCCTTTTAAATGGCCTTGATAAACTTGAGGGAATGGTGGAAGACGTGGGCACAAGCGATGACGTCGATGTCTCCGTGGAGATTGCCAATATAGAGGCCTTGATATCAGGAGAGACGGAAAAGACGCCTCACTCACAGTCTGAAGAAGGGGCGGCTGAGAGTGAGACTTCTCAAAAGGATCCTCATAACTTCCCGTGGGGTCTTGAGGAATATGAAGAGGCTCTAAGGGCCACAGCAGCAAATGGTCATCACCTATACTCATTAACAATCCCCCTTCCAGCCAAGACCGCGGCACGTAAAAAAACCATTACAGAGCAGAAGAATTTTCTCTCCTCCATTGGTCTAATAGTAGCCTCAAAGCCGGACATAGAGAGTGTAAAAGCCATCAAGGAACTCTCCGCAAAAAAAACAGAGTCTTTCACTCTTCTCCTCTCCACTATTCTTGAGGAATCTCTCCTCGTTGAATCAGCCGGTTTAACGGAAGACAACGTCACCACCGTGGATATGAGTGAAGAAATCGTGCCTGAAAAAAAAGATCACGATGAAGGAGATAATAAAGCGCAGGCCCCTTCACCTTCTAAAAACAATAATGATAAGGAAGAGACGGCGAAAAAGGATAAGACCTCTGCCGCAGGGACGGAAAAGCCACAATCAATTAAGAAGAAAGACTCAGGCAAGATGTCGCCGTCAACTGAGACCGTAAGGGTGCGTGTTGATCTCCTTGACAAGATTATGGCCCTTGCAGGTGAAATCGTCCTTGGACGGAACCAGCTTCTCCGTCAGTACGCCGGGAGAAAAAATAACGGAATTCTCATAGACCACTCACAGCGTGTCACCGAGCTGCAGGAGAGCGTCATGAAGACGCGGTTACAGCCGGTAGGCGCGGTATTCAGCAAATTCAAGCGTATCGTAAGGGACATGGCCCGCAAGGTGGATAAAAAAATCAACCTCGTAGTTGAGGGCGAGGACGTTGAGCTGGACCGCTCCATTATCGAGGTGCTCTCAGACCCCCTCACCCATATGATACGCAACTCCGTAGACCATGCCATAGAAAGTCCTGATGAGAGGCTGAAGCATGGCAAGGCCGATACAGGCACTATAAATCTCAGGGCATCACACCAGGGAGGGCTTGTTGTCATCGAGATAGAAGACGACGGCCGCGGCATTGATTCCGTTATGATAAGAGACAAGGCCCTCACCAAGGGGATAATCTCTGATGATGATGCAAAGAGGATGAGCGATAAAGAGCTTGTTAACCTCATCTTTCACCCTGGTTTTTCAACTGTCACCGAGGTCTCGGAGTTATCGGGCAGGGGCGTGGGTATGGATGTGGTAAAGAGGAGTTTTGAGAAACTTGGCAGCACCATCGATCTGCAGTCCACCCCCGGCGCGGGGACCCTCTTCACAGTGAGACTTCCACTCACCCTTGCCATCCTTCCATCTATTATTGTTACAGTGGGGGCCAATACCTTTGCCATACCGCAGGTTGATATTACCGAGATTGTCCGTATCAGAGAAAAGGACCTCGGCAAGCAGCTTGAGTATATTGAGGGGCAGAGCGTCTTTCGTCTAAGGGGGAAACTTCTTCCCGTTATCAGCCTTACCCGGATATTTGAGATGAGTAGTTCCGGACAGGATGCTGAGTCAACTGCCGACCTGAGGCTGGAGGATCTTAGAGAGCCATCTGATGAGGAGGCCGGCTCTAAGGCAATCCGCCGTCTTATAGTCATGCGCTACGGCGCCAACCATATCGGTCTCCTCGTAGACACTGTCCTCGACCCTGAAGAGATTGTCGTAAAACCCATGCCCCATCTTGTAAGGGACTGCAAAATATTTGCAAGCGCAACCATTATGGGAGACGGTCATGTGGCCATGATCCTCAACCTCGGCGGAATTATAGAAAAAGCTGGATTCCGCTTTGAGAGCTTTGAGAAAGAGACCCTACAGTACGAGGAGGAAGAGCGCAAGAAGGCCATGCAGGAGTCGCAGAGCATCCTCATCGTCAAGAACCCTGCTGATGAACATTTTGGGATATCTCTCTCAATGATAAGCAGGATAGAGAAGGTAAGGGCAGATGAGGTTACATTGCTTGCCGGAAAGAGGTTCATCAACTTCAGGGGAAAGAGTATAGAGCTTGTCTCGGTTGAGAACTTTATCAACGCAAATCACAGGCAAACCTTAAGCGGCGATATATATGTCATTATCCCCAATACCAGGGGGCAGATAGTGGGTATCGTGGCAGAAGAGATAGTTGATGTCATTGATATCTCGCTGGAGATGGACGAGGGTGCTATAGATTCACCTGTTGTTATCGGCTCAACAATTATCGAAAAGAAGATGACCTTGATGATTGATGTATACACACTGCTGGAAGAGGCACTTACGGGCGGCTCTTTATCTAAAAGCGCGGCAAATGGCTCACATGAGATAAGGATACTCCTTGTAGAGGACACGCCCTTCTTCCAGAATCTTGAAGAGCGTTATTTTACCTCGGCAGGTTTCAAGGTCACTATCGCCTCTGACGGAGGCAAAGGCCTTGAGATGCTTCAGGCCTCCCCCGAGGCCTTTGATATTGTCGTATCCGATATTGAGATGCCTGTAATGAACGGCTACGAACTTGTAAACGCAATCAGGAATAGCGAGAGCCTTGCTCACCTTCCCGTCATGGCACTCACATCCCTTAATACAGAAGAGAACAGAAGGTGCGGAATTGAAGCCGGCTTTGACGCCTACGAGGTAAAGGTGGACAAGGACAGCCTTCTTAACCGTGTCCTTGAATTGGTCCAGAGTAACACGAATGGCGAGGCAACGAAAGGGGCTGATGGACAGAAGAGAGCGGTATGAGCGGTGTTGATTTAGGATATTTGACGCGATTTAAAAAATATATGAAAACAGCAGGTACCATTTTCGATATGCAATATGTGGTGCTACCGGCTTACTCGGAAAGTAGCCTGATACTTCATAGGAAGAGGGTTTTTCTGAGAGTCTCTTAAGTGAAACTGTCTTTGCAAAAATGGAGAGCCAGGAGCATAAGCCTGCAGAGAGATTCCATAACAAGGAGCAGAAAATGCAATACGCTACTTTCTATATTGATAATGCCCTCTACGGCATTCCTATACTCACGGTAAGGGAGATAAGCCGGTTTTTCACCATAACTCCCATACAGGGAGCTGATGAGCGGATAGAGGGACTTCTTAACCTGCGCGGACAGATAGTTACCGTACTTAACCTGGGCAGGTGCCTCGGCGCAGCTCCCGTTCCTCTCTCAGCAAAATCGCGCATCATTATACTTAAGACCGAGGAGGACCTCTGCCCTGAGGCCATTAGCGCCTCCTTCACTACCTCCCCTGACACCCTGGCCCTGCTTGTAAGCCGCATAGGCGACGTAGTGGCCGCCGATGACAGCAGTATTGAAGCCGCTCCGCCTCATCTCTCAGGTACTTATGTATCAGGTGTAATACAACATGGCAGAGAACTTCTCACTCTGCTCTCTACAGAGTGGCTCTGCTCACTTGAAGAAAATGACAATATGCAGATGGCAGGTAATGTCTAAGACGAGGGAGTTAAAAAAAATCTTTTTTACGTTTAAATTGAGAGAGAAGGCAGGAAGAATATTATAGGCGAGACCTAAGGCAGGCAGTGTAATAGGGTAAAGTTTCAGTTGCAAGGAGAAAGTCTTGAACAGTAGAAGATTAAAAATTCTGGTCATAGATGACTCCGTCACATACAGGACAATTCTCTCAAGGGTGCTCACGTCTATCAACGGATGTGATGTAGTTGGCGTGGCGCCTAACGGCAAGGTGGGGTTGGAGATGGTGGCGCTTCATAAACCAGATATGGTGACCCTTGATATAGAGATGCCTGTTATGAACGGCATTGAGACGCTCCAGCGTCTCTCCAGTGAGTATCCTGATACAGGTGTCATAATAGTCTCTTCTGCCGACGCGCACTCGGCTGACCAGACAGTGGAGGCGCTCAGCCTCGGCTGCCTTGAGTTTATCGTCAAGCCAAACACAAAAGACCTCTGTGAGGCCCAGGAAGCCCTTAAGGACCAGATTCGTCATGTGCTATCTGTAGTGAGAAAAAAAACGGCCGGTGGCTCCAGAACAGATTCCCCTCTGGCGACTCCGGAACCGTCGGCACCATCGGCCCGCCTGAGAGTTCCGGCAGGCAACAATGCCATAAAAGAGCCGCGGAAAGTCGAACTTATAGCCATAGGTTCTTCCACTGGAGGACCGCGGGCCCTTGAAGAACTCATTACGGCCCTTCCGGCCTCCATCCCTCTGCCCATCCTTGTCGTTCAGCACATGCCCGCCCTCTTTACAAAGTCACTTGCAAAAAATATCAACGAGAAAACCGCCCTCACAGTCTCTGAGGGCATCGATGGAGAGAGAATTGTAGCCGGCAATGTCTATATAGCCCAGGGCGGCAGACACATGGTCATAGATAAAGGACCCGCCGGTGAACCGCTCATCACCATAAATGACGAGGCCCCGGAAAACTCATGCCGTCCATCGGTGGACGTACTCTTCAGGTCGCTCACCAGTGTCTATTCTCCCGAGAGAATCCTCTGCCTTATCCTCACAGGCATGGGCGCAGACGGTGTAAAGGGCGTAAGAAGTCTACAGGAGCAGGGAGGCGGCTACTGCATCTCACAGTCGGAAAAATCCTGTGTGGTCTACGGTATGCCCCGCTCAATAGCTGAGGCAGGGCTCACACATGAGCCTCTTGACCTCAAGGATATGGCAGATAGGATTATTGGCATGTGCCTGCCTGAAAAAAGAAGGGCATTATAATCAGGCAGACAAGGCAAGTGTATACATTTTTTTGCTTAAGGGATTTTAATGGATATCTTACAAAAAAAAAGACTGCAGAGACAATGGCCATAAGCAGAGAAGAGTTCGACCTCTTTAGAGAGTACATTAAAAACCAGAGCGGCATTACCCTCAACTACGGCAAGGAATACCTTGTTGAGAACCGCCTCTCCGTTATTATGGCGCAAAACGGCTGTGAGACCCTGCTGGACCTCTACAAGAAAATTTCACTTAACGGAAATAAGCTTGGCAAGAAGGTCATCGACGCCATGACGACAAATGAGACCCTCTGGTTCAGGGACGCCACCTTTGTCGATGCCATGGAGAATAAAGTCGTGCCCTGGCTTATTAAGAAAGCCAGAAAGCAGACCGTGCGTATATGGAGCGCCGCATCTTCTACAGGCCAGGAGGCCTATTCCATGGCCATGCTCATTGACTCTGCTCTCAGAAAAGGGGGGGCCGCCTCTTTGCCTGCAAGCAGATTTCAGATAATTGGCACAGACCTATCTCCATCGGTAATCTTTATGGCCGTATCGGGCAGATACAGCCAGCTTGCCGTTTCCCGAGGGATGCGCCCCGAATTTCTCACCCGCTACTTCAAGAAAGACGGCCTGGTCTATACGATTGATGAGAAACTTCGCAGGATGGTTACCTTCAAGCAGCTTAACCTGAAGGATTCCTTCCTGACCATGGGAAAATTCGATCTCATCCTCTGCCGTTATGTGCTTATTTATTTTGACGAAGAACTGAAGCTCAAGATATGCAGTAAATTTCACAAAGCCCTCCAGGAAGAAGGCCTTCTGGCTATCGGCGCCACGGAATCAATACACGGCTCAAAGGACTTCAGCCGTATGATAACAAACAGAAGCACACTATATTACCCCATGTCTAATGTGAGCGATACATTCACTGGTTTTTAATATATGAACATTTCCTTAATAACTGCCAAGAGAGATATATAAGGGAGATATGATGAAGATACTGACTGTGGACGATTCCAGGATCATACGAAAAATCATCAAGGGGATTATCGAGACCCTTGGATACGAGACTGCGGAGGCCGATTGCGGCACCGCCGCCCTTGAGCTTCTGGGTAAAGACAAAGGGGAGATAGGTCTCATTCTACTTGACTGGAATATGCCCGGGATGAACGGCCTTGAGGTACTGCAGGCCATCAAGGCAGAGGACTCACTGAAGGACCTGCCGGTAATGATGGTGACAACAGAGGCAGAGAAGAGCAATATCGTGAAGGCCATTCAGAGCGGCGCCTCCAACTACCTTACGAAACCATTCCAGCAGGAAGAACTGGCGGCAAAGATAATGGAGTGCCTCGGCATGGGGAGCGTATAATGAGCGAATCAAGGCGTAGTGAAATCATAAGGCGTCTCGGTGAAATAGGAGACCTACCAACGCTCCCGCAGGTGGTGACAAGGCTGCAGGAGGAGATGGCCTCTCCAAACTCCTCTACAGGCAGCGTATCAGAGATAATACGTCAGGACCCGGCCATCTCCATCAAGGCGCTAAAAGTCGCCAACTCACCGCTTTACGGTCTTGGAAGAAAGGTAACCGATATAAGAGATGCCGTGCGCATACTGGGACTGAAAGAGGTTTACAATATCGTTATGAGCATGTCCACTCTCAACCTCTTTAAGAACGCCGGTCACATAAACTACAAGGCCTTCTGGAGGCATTGCCTCTCTGTGGCCTTTGCAACAAAGGCCATTGCCGAGTTCACAGGAGGGAAGAGCCGCCCTGTAGAGAGGGACGAGCTGGCAGACCTCTTCATAGCAGGACTCCTCCATGATATCGGCATACTGGTCCTGGACCAATATGTGCCCGAGCACTATGAGAAGGTACTGCAAGGGGTCTCAGAGTTTGGAGACGTACCTCTATACGGCGTGGAGTATGAGGTCCTTGGCATCTCCCACGGCGAGGTTGGTGAGTTCCTGATGAATAAATGGTATATCCCCGACCATATCGCCACTGCCGTAGCCTTCCATCACAAGACAGAAGATGTTGCAGAAGAGAGAGAGCATACGCAGATACTGCACATCGCGGATTTTATCTGTAATAACCAGGGACTTGACAACGGCCTGGGAGTGCCGCCTACCTCTTTTTCCGATGATGCCTGGGAGAACCTTGGACTTTCCGTCGATGATATAAGTGAAATAATCGATAAGGTACGGCTGGAATCAGAGAACTCCGCCATTCTTCTGGCCCTTGCCTGAGAGTGCGGTTCAATGAAAGCATTCATATGAAAGAGACGGAATTTTAGCCAAGAGACGTCTCTGTGATTCAGAGATACTGCGGCAATAAAGAGATCTCGCAATTTTCTGAGAGACTAAGCCCACTGAAGACATGAAGACAGAAACCGCATTTATTAAAGTCTCTTAGGAATCACGAAAGAAATATTCAGTGACCATCTAAAAGAAAGAGAGGGTAAAGATGAGTGAACAAAAGCCTAAGAATAAATCCCTTATAGAAGGGCTGCAGAGCGCCGTTAATTCTCTTTTTACGACAATGATAGGCACAGAGCCTGCCTATAAAGAAGGCAGGGAGTCTGATACCTTTACACTCCAAACAGACGTGGCCGGGATAATGTACATCCGCGCGGAGAACCCCGGTATGGTAGCATGCGGAGTCCCGTTGGTCCTTGCCCGCAGTATCATAGGCAAGATGACGGGTGTAGCTGAGGCTGAACTTGATGACAA
>JBHHUW010000048.1:0-11054 GCA_046753945.1 Thermodesulfobacteriota bacterium | reverse complement strand
CAGATAGCCCAAAGAGGACCCCAACTGCCTGCCCCAACTGCCTGCCCCAACTGCCCGCCCCAACTGCCTGACCCCAAATCTACTACCCCAGTACCTGACCAGCCCCCAGGCGAGGCCCGGCTCGGCTTAACCGATGAGGCCGAGGAAGGGGTTGGCGAAGAGAAGTATAAGGGCTATGACAAGAGTATAAATGGCAAGAGACTCTATCATGGCCAGACCGATAAGGAGTGTTGAGAGAATCTTTCCCGATGCTCCGGGGTTTCTTGCTATGCCCTCAACAGCGCCCCTTACGGCGTTGCCCTGCCCGAGACCGGTACCAAAGGAGGCTATGGCCATTCCTATGGCGGCGGCCATGCCCACGCCTGTAAAGAAGAGGATTTTGCCGCTGCCCGCAGCCTCATGGGCGCCTCCGGCAGCCTCGGCCCAGACATCAGGGGCGAGAACGAGCGTTAAAAGGGCCAGAGCCGGCAATGATATCAATAAACTCTTTTTCATAATAAATACTACCTCCTTAAGGTTTCCGCACCATCTACAGTAGCGATGGTTATTATTGATTTGTGAGGCTAAATCTTACTAAAAGCACTCTTTAGTGTCAAGACTTTTTCAGCCTGGATATCCTTATTGTTCGGTATTTTTTTATATTTCTCCATCATCTTTGGATAGGCTCTCTCATGAAGAGTCTTCGCGCTCTTATCAGGGAAATAATGAGCCTATGGTATTGCAATATCTGCCACGAGTCTCTCAGTTAACTCACATCACCATAAATCGGCCTACGGGCAGTATAAAAGGTTTAGTGCCCTTTGGCCGGGGCTGCGCCCTTCGCCCTTATTGTGACAGCTGGAAAGAGCCTGAAAAAACAGATAATGGAGAGCAGCGTGGCTGCCAGGAAGCCCAGGGCAAGAGAGAAGTTAACGTAGGTCCCAAATGTCGGCACCGAGCCATCGGAGTATGTTGGGATAATCAAGAGAAAACGGTTCAGCCAGAGACCAAGGCATAAGATGACGGCCACAAAGGTAAGTCCGAAGACGGTGAGCTTTATCCTTCGGAACATGAGTACAAAGAAGGGAATAATAAAGAGGGCGAGCATCATGGCCAGGAATATATAGAGGTAGTTTCCGCTCATCCTGTCCAGGAGCGGTCCGTATCTATGGGTAAGTTCAGGGTACCACATGACTATGTGCTGGGACCAGAACATGTATAGCGATGTGAGGGTAAAACCCATTAAGAGCTTGCCCATGGGCTCGATGTAATCAAGGCTCAGCGGTTCGCCGGGTTTCCTGCGTATAAAGACACGGGCAAGGATAAAGAGGAAGGCCGGGCCTGCCAGGAGGTGCCCCACCCAGTAGTAACCGGGGAAGATGGTGCTCTCCCAGTGACGGATGTTCATCATGGCAAAATCCCAGGCCAGGTTGGTATTGCCCCAGACGTAGAAGAACATGATAAACCCGCCGAGAAAACTCATCTTTATTCTAAGACTATCCGGTATATGCCTATGAGTCTCTTCGGCGCGGCTCCCGCGAAAATAAAGGTAACTTAGGAGATAAAAAGGCACCATGGTGGCCACATATCTCCAGAGGAAGAATTTTTCATTAAGCCACGGGCTTAAGTGCGTGGCCCCGTGCGCGGCCCCGTGCGCGCCGCCGTGATGAGCAGCCTGTTCTCCGGCCTGCTGCATCCAGTAAAAGAGATGCTCCGCCCCGCCGCAGTAAAGGACAAAGAAGCCGATAATGGCAACCGGAAGAGTGGCAAGCGTAAGAACCTCGCCAAGGCGGTTGAAGTAAGTAGCCCAGGTTGATTTCGCCACACGCATTATGGCGGAAAAGATGATGCCTGTCTGAGCAAGCCCGAGGAATAGAAGATAATTAACTGCAAAGAGCCCCCAGAGGATCTGGGACTCGCCGTCATATGAGGCCACATAGGCAAAGGAAAAGATACCATTTGCCAGAAGTATCAGAAGGGCCGGCAAGAGCATGGACCTGAAGCCGTATTTATTCATCTTTTTTTACCGTCTTCTCAGTGGTTAGTGCGTGCTTGATGTAGTTGACAATATGCCATCTGTCCATCTTCGGTATTGAATCCTCGTAAGAGGGCATGACTGCGAGGCCGCCATTGGTGATGGTGTAATAGATATCCCCATCTTCTTTATTCTGGACATACCCGGTGTTGAGGTCCGTAGGCGGTATGTACTTTTTACCCACAAGTCCGTCTCCTTGACCAGTAGCTCCGTGACAGGGCAGGCAGTATATCCTGTACATGGTCCGCCCTCGTTTTATTGAGGCCTCGTCCGGCGTCAGAGGATTCTTAATGATGTTGGCGTTTTGCCTGCCGTCGACAAAAAATGGCTTTCCCTCTGTGGTGACTATGCCCGCCGGCTGTGGCGGGGCCGGATCTTCCTGGGCCCTGTGGCTCTTCTGGTGAAACATATCCCATGACCAGGGCCAGGCAAAGGCCATGGTTGGAAGCATGAAGGCCGCAAAAGCGCCAAATATCATTATCCTTAAAATTTTCATCAAGCCTCTTCTTCTATTCCGCGCTCAAGGGGCTTAACCTCTTCAGCGCCGAATTCTCTAAGCACTTCCTCTACCTCGCCGTACATATCATCTCTTATCCCCTCAACAAGAAGGCCGAAGGAATCCACGTTTACTATGGGGTCATAGAGCCTGCCTTTCCCGTAATAGGGAAGCTTGGCAATAATAAGAAAACCGAGGAAGGTCCATAGGACCCCGAAGAGAATAGCAGTCTCGTAAGATATAAGCAGGGTCGGGGTCATAGAGAAAATGGGTTTTCCGCCCCTTGGCAGTATATATAGCAGAGCTGTGCCTAAAGTAAGCATTATACCGAAGAAAAACCCTGCAACCCCGCCAAAGAGGGTAAAATACCGCACGTAATTATGCCGCTGCTTAATGGCGCTGTATTCGGGCTCATGACCCAGCGGTACGGGCGAGAATATAGTAACGTCATAACCCGTGTTCTGGAGCCTGTCGGCCGCTTCCATCATGGTATCGGCGTGCTTATATATACCAAGTAGGGGAGCCATCTGCATGATCCATTTCCTTTGTATGAGGCTTTTTCCTGGGTATCCCTATGTCTTCCTTAACCTCGTATATAGAGATACTGGGCCATAGTTTAATAAATAAAAGAAATAACACGGCAAAGAAGAAAAAAGAGCCTATTGTCATGGATATCTCCACAAGGCTGGGGAGATAACTATTCCACATGTATGGGAAGAATTTTCTCGGCAGTGTGGAGACGACGAGAAGGTATCTCTCTATCCACATGCCCAGGTTTATACCAATGGATATAAAGAATATTACAGGCACGCACCTTCTAACGGGTTTGGAGATAAGGAAGAGAGGCGCCACGGTGTTTGTGGCTATCATGAGCCAGAAGATATACGCAATGGGGGTCTTGAGCATACGGTATATCATGGCCTCGTTCTCGTAATTATTGTTGGCGTACCAGCCCGAGAAGACCTCCACTACGTTGATATAGCTCCAGATGAGGGACATTACCAGAAGAAGTATACAGAGTTTTGATAGGTGGTCTATGGTTATGTATTTCTCCACCTTGAGGAATTTTCTCACAAATATCATGAGCGTAACAATAGCCGCGGAGCCCGAGTATATGGCTCCAACAACAAAATAGGGGGCAAATATCGTCTTATTAAGGGCAGGAACCATGGAGAGTGCAAGGTCCCATGAGACAATGGAGTGCACGGATACAGCAAGGGGGATAATAAAGACGGCAAAGAAGCCGTAGGCCTTATTAAGCCAGTGCCACTCGGCATCGGTGCCCCTCCAGCCCAGCGAGAGCCATCCGTAGAGCTCCCTTCTCCAGCCCGTGGTCCTGTCCCTTACGGCGGCCAGATCCGGTATGGAGCCGAAGTAAAGGAATATCATCGATGATGTGGCGTATGTGCTGATGGCCAGCACATCGAACATGAGCGGCGAGACAAAGTTAACCCAGAGGAGCCTCTGATTGGGGTACGGCATGGTCCAGTAGAAGTTCCATGGTCTGCCCATGTGGACAAATATGAAGACAGCCGCCGTCATGACGGAGAAGAAGGTCATGGCCTCGGCGCTTCGGTATATTGAGCGCCGCCACGGGGTCTCAGTAATAAAGAGTATGGCCGAGAGTAGCGTTCCGGAGTGGCTTATGCCTATCCAGAATATGAAGTTGGCAATGTAAACGCCCCAGAAGGCCGGGGTCTGCAGCCCGGAGACGCCCTGACCTACGTATATCTGATACATCCACGCCCCGCCCCACATGCCGGCGGCCAGGAGAAAACAGACGACAAGGGCTATGTAGTAGCCCGGACCAGTCTTGGTCATGGTGCGGATGACGTCGTCGTTTACTTCGCTGTAGGGAATAACCCTCTTATTATCGTAATCAGCCATTAATCCTCTACCCTTTTCAGGTAAATAACAGAGGGCTTGGTCTCCAGATTCTCAAAGAGCCTGTAACCGCGCTCGCTTTTTGCAAGTTTTGAGACCTTGCTCTCTGGGTCCATGAGGTCTCCAAAGGTAATGGCCCCCGTGGGGCAGGACTGGGCGCATGAAGGTTGTATCTCGCCGTCCTTTACCTCTCTATCCTCATCCTTTGCCTTATCCTTGGCGCCCCTTATCCTCTGGATGCAAAAGGTGCATTTTTCCATAACACCCATTTCTCGCACCGTAACATCAGGGTTTAGCTGCTCGTCAAGGGGTTTATCCCATTTATAGCTGAACCAGTTAAAACGCCTCACGTCATAAGGGCAGTATGTGGCGCAGGTAAATGTGCCGACGCAGCGGTTATAGACCTGCACGTTAAGCCCGTCCTGATTGTGATAGGTGGCGTAAACCGGGCAGCCTATCTCGCAGGGGGCGGCATCGCAGTGCTGGCACATAACAGGTATGAACTTCACCTTCACATCAGGGTACTCGCCCTCAATGTATCTCTCCACCCTCAGCCAGTTAAAGACCCTGTTATCATGACAGCCCTGCTCGCCTACAACGGGCAGGTTGTTTTCGGCGTAACAGGCCACTACGCAGGCCTCGCAGCCGTTGCACTTGTCCACGTCAATGACGATGGCGTAGTGGTGGTCGAACTTCTCATAATAACCTGGCCTTCGAAGATCCTTAAGGCCCTTTTTTATCTTATCTATTACACCGGACACTTATATAGTCTCCTTTTTCAATCTTTTATACTCCCGGCTCGTAATGGTCTGCACTATGGGCCTGCCGCGGTCCGATGGCGGGCCGCTCTCTTTGGCGGTGGGCTCTATCTTGACAAGACGTCCAGAGCCGCCCGAGGGCTCCACCTTAACGCGGGTGCAGTTCAGGGCCATGGCCCCTGAGTCATTATTCACCACAGCGGGTATTATCTCAATGGGATTAACGCCCCGGCCCTCGGCGTACCTGCCGTAGAGCTTGTGTCCCTGACCTATGGGCATGGCCACTGTATCGGGCCTTATCCCGGGGTAGAGGAAGACAAAGGCCTTTACGGACCCAAAGGGAGAGATTATCTTTACCTTATCGCCTTCTACAAACTCGTGTTTCTTAGCTGTAACCGGGTTCATCTCCACCCAGCTGCCCCATACCACTGTTGTAATGGGGTCCGGCAGTTCCTGGAGCCAGGGCAGGTTCGCCCCGCGGCCATCAAGAAGGCCCGCCTGAGGGTAGAGAAGCAGATGCAGCGGGTACTCGCTCTTGTCACCGGCAAATGCGGCGAGTTTGCCGGAGAGCCCGGCGCTCACCTTACCGGGCGATACCGAGAGGGTTTTCTTGACTTTTGCTTTTGGCTCACCGGTCTTCCACCAGCCGCCTTTTTGCAGGAGCGTGTTCCAAAAACTATCAAAAGTAAGGGAGCCCCGGGAGATTTCTTTGTTATTCTCATAAATCTTTCTCCAGGATTCCCTTAGATACTCGTGATAATCATCGTGGTAGTGGTCTTCGGCGAGTTTGCCGCCAAGCTCTTTGGCAAGCTCGATAAAGATGTCTCCAGCGCCCTTTGTCTTGAAGACGGGGCTTACAACGGGCTGCATGAGTGTAGCCACGGGCCCGCCAACGCCGGGATCGGTAAAATCATCGCCCCAGTCCTCAAAGGAGGTATTAAGGGGCAGAATAAGGTCGGCCACAGCCGATGTCTCATCCATGAAAGACGTCATGCTGCATATAAAGGGAACCTTCTTAAGGGCAAGCTCAAGACCGAGCTCTGGTGAAGTAGTAAATAATGGATTCGTGTTATGAAGCAAGAGGGCCTTTACTTTTGAAGAATCAATATCCTTTACGAGATGGGCCAGACCTTTACTCTGGTCCTTCTCCTGCCTGTGACCGGTGAAAAAGAGGTCATCAGGATTAGGTATGATGCCGCCCTTACCGCCGGATTTGCCGCCAAGGTGGTTCAATACATTAACGGCCAGTATGCTGCTCACTCCGTTATCATATCCCGCCAGCGTCTCTCCTCCTATGGCGAGGCCCCTTGGGGCGCCGGCAAACTCCTTTGCCAGCCTTACGGTCTTCTCCGCCTTCACATCGGTGCTCTTTGCCGTACTGGAGGGCTCAAACCCGGCAAGGGCCTTCTTCCATTTGCCGGCGTCTCCTGCGGTATAGAGCCCGGCCTCGATAATGGCGTAAGCCATGGATAGGGCAAAAATTCCCTCAGCGCCGGGGGCTACGGGGACCCACTCATCGGCGTTTGCTCCGGTAAGGGACATACGCGGCTCCACTTGCACGAGGCGGCCCCTTTCGCCGCGGCCCTGGCGCATCTGGCCGTAGGCATTGCCGTAGTTTACCGGAGAGAGCCATGTGCTGTTAAAATCCGCTCCAAAGGAGAGGACAAATGAGGCATTGGCAATATCGTAATGCGGTATGGCCTCTATGCCAAAAGCGGTCTTATTGGCGTGGCGGAGATTTCTGTAATCATACAGCTCGTACTGACGGTAATTAGGTGAACCCAGTCTCTCCATGAATCCGCCAAAAAGCCTGTCAAGGTGGCCGCGAACCGTATTTGTATGAAGATAGACCCTCCGGGCATCTCCCTTATCAACGAGGTCTTTAAGGTTGGCGGAGAGGATCTTTATGGCGCTATCCCATGATATCTCCTCAAAGTCCGAGGCCTTGCCGCCTCCGCGCGTCCCCACCCTCTTCATGGGCGCCTTTATGCGGTCGGGGTTATAGAGGGCCTGGAGACCGGCCTGGCCTCTGGCGCAGAGTTTTCCCTTGTTCACCGGATGCAGAGGATTACCCTCCACCTTCTTGGCCCTGCCCTCCATTACCTTTACCACTGTGCCGCAGCCCGCCGGACACTGCGTGCAGAGGCTGGAGTACCAGGCGCCAACGCCGGGAATAATATCATCAGGCGGGATAAGGTACGGAATAAGCTTTGCCCCGGGCGGCCTTGAGGCATTACCGAAGACTCCTCCGAGGACTACGCCCGCACCGCCAAGGCCTATATATTTTAGAAAGTCTCTGCGTTTCATCTTTTCAAGTCCAGTAATCTTACTTTAAGGCCCGCCATACCCCTTAAAGGCCCTCTTAATAATCTTCCAGCTACCCTCCCCAGCATCCCCCCACCTCCCTGAGACCACCCCATTAACGCAAGAACCTCTGTGGCAATAACAATTGGAGCCCTTCCCCTTAACTCAACCACTTCGCAGGCCGCTCTTAACTCTTCCCCCCTTAACAGGCCCCTTATATGTGACAGGTCCAGCAGCCCTGGCCGTTCTTGACATCGTACTTCTTATGGCACTGCAGGCACCAGCCCATCTTAAGCGATGATACACGCTCTACCCTGTCCATATTGGCGATATCGCCGTGGCAGTCGCTGCATTTACGTCCTGCCTTAATATGTCTTTTATGGGGAAAATAGACATAGTCAGGAAGATTATGCACCTTTACCCATGGTATAGGTTCTCGTTTATCCCAGTACTCGGTGAGCTTTTTTATCTCAGGGCTCTCGGTCTTTATAATCTTATGGCAGCCCATGCACCTCTGCACATTGGGCACGCCTGAGACGCGCGACCTCTCCACGTATATGTGGCAGAACTGGCAGTTAATCTTGTTTGTTCCGGCGTGTATCTTATGGCTGAAATTTATAGGCTGGACCGGATCAAGGTCTCTGCGAAGAGCGGCATCTATTCCAAAGCCAACGGCAAAGGCTACGAAAAAGACTATGCCCGCTATGACGAGTTTTTTCAGGATCATGGCAGTAGCTTCTTAATAGAGTTATAAGAGTCTATCCTTGCCCTTGCCTCATGAGGCGACAAAAAGCCCTGCGTAAAAAAGTCCTGCGAGGTTGCTCACGGAGACTTACCCCCCCGCAGTTCTTTACGGGCTTTAAAGAAGGGTTGTAACCACAAGGCTTTAAATCATAAAAAGTATAACTGTTAGGTGGGCATAATATAAAAAATTAAGAGCTTTGTCAAGAGTTGAATTAATTTATAAAGTGATGGCAGATATGGGAAATAAGGCCAGGACAGTTGGCCTCGCCCTTAGGAGTCAAGGGGTAAAGAGGGGGCTCCAGGAGGAGTAAAAGTGCGCCTCCAAAGGGGCTACCCCTTTCTCACGGAGACCTCGCGCCTGTATGCGCTAAGCAGGTCCTGCTTGGAGATGGTGCCTGTGAGTTTTGTGCCCTCCTCCACCTTCTTTACAACGGGAAGGATATCCATTCCGCTCTCAACAAGGCTCTTCATGGCCTCCTTGAGGGAGGCCGACTCTTCAATGCAGGGCACATCCCTGGCGATGTCCTCTGCCACTATTACATGCCGGAGGCTCTCGCTCTCTCGAAGCAACGGTATAATAAGGTCAAGGGTTATGAGCCCGTGATAGCCCCCATCATCGTCAACAACGGTAACGCTGGCGCGGTTCTCTTTTTCCACGAGCCTGATAATCTCATCAATATGGGCCGAGGGCGGCACCGAAGCGCCGGCCTTGCCGAGGATTTCCCCTACCCTGATGCTCTCCATTATATCGCGCACTCTCTCCTTCTTTATATCAATACCGCGCCTGATGAGTTTCAGGGTGTATATGGACTCCCTGTGAAGTTTTTCAGAGAAGGCCGTTGTTATGGTTACGGCTAACATGAGCGGGAGTATTATAAGATAATCCCCGGTAAGCTCGAACATGATGAGAAAGGCCGCCATAGGCGCGTGGGCAGAGCCGGCGAAGAATGCGGCCATGCCCACAAGGGCATAGGCCCCTGGCTCTATGCCCAGCTCCGGGAAGATGAAGGAGATAATCATGCCAAAGGCCCCTCCCACGAGTGAGCCAAGGACGAGCGATGGCGCGAAGACACCGCCGGAGCCTCCGCTACCGAGGGTGAGGCAGACGGCCAGCATCTTAAGGGGGATGAGGATAAGAAGCATGTGCAGGAGCATTGTGGCATTGACGGCCCCCTGGATGTTCTCATAACCAACGCCAAAGACCTGCGGGAAGAAGAGCCCTATTACTCCGAGACAGAGGGCTCCGATGAGGGGCTTGAAGAGTTCATGGGTCTTGAGCCCCTCGAAAAAGTCCTCGAACTTGTATAAGAGCTTTACGAAAAAGACTGCGATTGGGGCGATAATAAGACCGAGGCAGATATAAAAGAGCAGCTCCACGGGGCTCTTGATGGCATAGGGAGCGGTGGCTATGAAGGTTTCACTGCCGAGCAATATCTTCGCGATGACGCTTCCCGTAACCGAAGCGATGACAACATTGCCGATACGTCGCGTGGAAAAATCCCTGAGTATTACCTCCAGGGCGAAGAATAGCCCCCCGATGGGCGCGTTGAAGGCCGCGGCGATACTGGCGGCGGCCCCGCAGGCCACGAGGTTCTTTATCTTCTCATCGTTAAGGCTGAAAAACTGGCCAAGTGACGAGCCAAGGGCCGCCCCTACCTGCACCACAGGCCCCTCTCTTCCAACAGAGCCTCCCGATCCTATGCAGATAGAGGACGCGAGAGCTTTGACGATAACCACGAGGGGTCTTATCCTGCCGCCCTTACGCTCCATGGCCAGCATGACCTCCGGCACGCCATGTCCCTTGGCCTCACGGGCAAAAAAGTATATAAGCGGCCCGAAGAGGACCGCCCCGATGGCGGGGAGGAGGATAATAGAGAAGGGCCCCAAGAAAGAGAGCCAGCCGTGAAGGGTTACGAAAAAGAAGACGTGGAAAAAATCCAGCATCCAGCGGAAGAAAACAGCGGCAAGCCCTGCGCCCAGACCAACGAGGGCCGAGAGGACGAGCATGGATTTAGCAGATGAAGAGAGAAAAGAGACAGAGCCTGAGAGCCCCTTTATCCTTGAAAAAATGTCTTTATAAGCGGTTGCCAACGATATGGGTCCTCTGTTGCGGTCTCAATTGACGGCAGTGCATCTGCGTCTTTGCCGAGGGGAAATAAGACTACGCGCGCCGGAACAGGCGCGAAGCGCGAGTCACTCTCAAGAGACCAGAGATATACAATCCTTTACAATAAGGTAAGCACAAAGAAGAACGGACTTACATATTAATTTGAAACATAAGAGAGAGTCGGCGTCTACACAAAATTTCGAGAAAACAATTTTATATTCCCTGAGAGTCGCGGCCCTTAACTACTTTTCAATCTTATCTGGAAAAGAGACCTCAAGGACGAGACACCCACGCTCTGTCTTAAATGGGCCATGAGCCTCGCCGGGCGGACGGCTTGCATAGTGACCGGTTTCCAGCAAGATCCCAAAGGCCTTATCTTAGAGGCGGCCGCTCACAGTAAAGACTTCTTCCGGATAAGTATGGCTCTTCCCACCAAAGGCCGTTGTATCCGCCCCCGGGGCAAAGCGGGTCCGGCGGGTATACTCACCGGTTTTACTGTCCATACTAAGAGTTAGTTCTTCCAGCTTTCCTTCAAGGCCCTTTATGGGCCGCCGCTTATCTTAATTCCCGGCGCCGAGAGGGTTCCTGTATGTAATAGTTGACTTGGCCCTTCTGTAAGACCTGCTTTATGGAAAAAATTAGTACTCCCGCGGCACGGCCAGCATCCTCTCAAGTGACTCTTTTGCCTTCACCCTTATGTCTTCTGGCACGGTTACGATGTTTTTTTCCTCCCTGAGGCTCTCCAGG
>JBHHUW010000047.1:0-11621 GCA_046753945.1 Thermodesulfobacteriota bacterium | reverse complement strand
GCCTCTACCTTTCCACTTTCGCCGTGGTCAGCCTCATCCCTTGGGGGCAGCTCCGAGAGTAAAATCCCCGGCATGACGGCCCTGGGGCTGACCTCGGGGCGAAAGTGCCGCAGGGCGTCAACAACGACTCCCCGCTCGTCAAGGAGGATAATATTAGCAGACCTGCCCGTAAGCTCCAGACGTAGCCTGAATTTTTTCCGCCCCCCTGCCTCCCTCTTCTCCAACAAAATCTCCACAATACGCTCGCCAGGTATCTTTGTAATCTCCTTTATTACAGCATTACCTACACGGCTGCGGAGCAGGGCGCAGAAACGCGGCGGCCTCATGGGGTTGGGCGTCTTTTTTTGCGCAAGGTGAAGCCGCTCATTGGGGGCGTTGGCAGAGAGGAGGAGGTTTTCGCGCTTACCACGGCGAAATACACGAAGCATTATAGACCGCGCTTCGGGCTGCTCTATTTTTGAGACAATTCCGCCCATAAGGGCCTCTCTTAGCTCACTGGCTATCTTTTCTATCAGATCCGGTCCCATAATCATCTAATATAACAAAAAACCCTCATATTTGCCTCAATCATGGGATAAAACCCTCACCCATATCCCTTCTGAGAGCAGCGGGCTTAAAAAAGGTTTTATGTGTCTGGTATTTATAATATAATCTTTGATTAAGTTCAGGGAGCCGCGCTACGGCACAAGGTTTAGCAGGGGAAGGGTAATAAAATTTTATGGCGAAGGAGGGGGTCATTAAGAGGATACTCGTACGTGTGCCCAACTGGGTTGGCGATGCCGTAATGACGCTGCCGGCCCTCTCGGCCCTTCATGAGCTGTACAGCGATGCGGAGATCTCCATCCTGGCGAAAAAGGCCGTTATCCCCGTATATGAGTCCAACCCCGCTCTCAGCGATATTATAGAGTACAAGGCGGATTACAGAGGCTTAAAGGGCAGGTTCAAGTTATCAAAAGAACTGCGGGCAGGGGATTTTCAACTGGCCGTACTCTTTCAGAACGCCTTTGAGGCGGCATTTATCTCCTTTATCTCCGGCATACCAAGGCGGATGGGGTATGGCAGGGACCTGCGCTCGGGCCTCCTTACTGAGGCCGTGCCATTTACCGAGGAGGTGAAAAGGCTCCACCATATCGAGTACTATCTGAATATCGTAAAGGCCCTTGGCGGGCCGGATGTAATAGAGCGCCCCGCGCCAGAGCTATGCGTGGGCTCAGATGAGATAGAAAAGGCCAAAACCTTTTTAAGTAAAAAGGGCCTTGCCGATAAACCCCTTATAGGGGCCGCGCCGGGAGCAAGTTATGGGCCGGCAAAGATGTGGCCAGCTGAGAGGTTCGCAGAGACGCTCGTAAAATTATCAGAAAAGCTTGACGTGGTGCCGCTAATATTTGGCGGCCCCGGCGACACGGAGGTAGCCGAAAAGGTATATAACGGGATAAGCGGAAAAATCCCCCATGCCTTAAACCTGGCGGGAAAGACCACCCTTACTGAATGTATTGCGCTCCTTACAAGGCTTGGTCTTTTTATTACAAACGATTCAGGGGCCATGCACATGGCCTCGGCCCTGGGTCTGCCCACAGTGGCCGTATTTGGCTCCACAGACCCGGGACTTACGGGCCCAAGGGGAGCGAGGACGCGAGTTATCATTAAAGATACACCCTGCAGTCCCTGCTTTGAGAGGGTATGCAGATACAATCACATGGATTGCATGACTGCCATCTCCGTAGAGGAGGTTGTTGCCGTGGCCATGGACCTCAAGAAGGAAGATAAAGAGCTATGAGCATGGAAAAAACCTTACACCCGGCTGTCTTTCTCGACAGGGACGGCACCATTAACGAGGACAGGGGTTATATAGGAGTGCCTGAAGACGTATCATTAATAGCGGGCGCCACAGAGGCTATAAAGGAGCTTAATAAGCAAGGCATCCCCGTAATCATCATCACGAATCAATCCGGCATTGGACGGGGATATTATGGAGAGGACGAGCTTAAGGCCGTAAATAAGAGGCTCGAAGAGCTGCTCCGGGCAGAAGGGGCCCATATAGACGGCATCTATCACTGCCCCCATCACCCTGATGATGGTTGTGAATGCAGAAAACCCGGGACAAAACTCCTTGAAGAGGCGGCCCTGGCCCACGATATAGACCTTGCTCAATCTGTAATAGTGGGAGACAAGGTCTCGGACCTGGAGCTTGGATACAGGGCGGCGATGCAAAAGGTCCTTGTGCTAACGGGTTACGGCCCTCTGGCCCTTGAAGAGATAAGGCAGGGTACGGGAGGGCAGGTTGGTTTTGAGGGTTTCGGCGGGGCCGGACGGGGGCTCTCGGACCTGGATTACGTGGCCCAAGACCTACGGGAGGCCGTGGAGTGGATACTCTCCGATGACGGCCCCCTTGGCAGCGATAAAGGTCAGTAATGAGGATACTTATAATAAAACTATCGTCCATCGGCGACGTGGTGCAGACCTTGCCGGCGTTGCGGGCCCTCAGGAACGCCCTTGAGAGACGGGGGGTCAAAGGGGGGTCTGATAGGGGGACGACACGGGGAGACATCAAGGGAACAAGGGCCGAGATAGACTGGCTCGTGGAAAAACCCTCCGCCTCGGTGCTGAGGAACAACCCCCTCATAGATAACCTCTTTGTTGTAAGCAAAAAGGGCTGGACCCGTGACAGCCGTGGTAATATCAGGACAGCGCGTGAGCTGGCGGCAAGGCGTTACGACCTTGTCCTGGACTTTCAGGGACTCTTTAAGAGCGCCCTATGGGCCGTTGCGGCGCGCGGCAAACGAGTCATGGGCTTTGCCAACTCACGGGAGCTGAGCACACTTGTGCTTAGCGAAAAAGCCCCTGCATATGACCCTGAGAGGCACGCCGTACTGCGGTACATCGACCTTGTACAGGCCGCCATGAGTGAGGGCCCCGAAGGTGAGGCCGCTGTCGCCGAAGAAAAAGACGTGGATTTTCCCCTCTACATGGGAGAGGAGAGCCTTGACATTACAAGAGAGCTATTATGTGATGCAGGCCTCGCCAACAAGGCCTCTGCCGGGAGCAAGGGCGGGGCGGCAGAGAGGGAGGAACTTCCCTTCTTTATTATCGCTCCGCGGGCAAGGTGGAAGAAAAAACTCTGGGATGATGAGAGCTTTGTGGAGCTTGGGAGAATAATCACAAAAAAATACGGTCTTGAGGCCGTTATCGTAGGCAGCGGGGAAGACAGGGCGGCAGCGGAGATGATTAAAAAAGGCATTGGTCCACGGGCCCATAACCTTGCGGGCAAAATGGACCTTACCGGCCTTGCCGCCCTTATGAGGCTTGCCCAATTCTGCGTCACACTGGATTCGGGGCCCATGCACATAGCCGTTGCCGCAAGGCTGCCCGTTGTGGCCCTCTTCGGACCAACGGCCCCGTGGCGCACGGGGCCCATAGGCAGCGGTCATGTTGTGGTAAGAAAAGGGCTCTCATGCAGCCCCTGTTTCAGAAAGAAATGTCATGACCCCCGGTGCATGACAGAAATCACGGTGGCCGAGGTCCTTGGGGCCGTAGAGAGGCTGGGGCTCAAGTTACCATCATCGCCGCGGCAGCAGAGAATGCCCATGGGGAGAAAAAACTGATGGAATGGCTCTCAGGTCTTGATACCGCCATCTTTTTTCTTATAAATGAGAGGCTCAGCTCTTCTGTGCTTGACGCAGTCATGCCCTTTATTACGGACAAGAGCCACTTCATTGCCCTCGGTCTCATCGGTGTTATTCTTATCCTCATAAAGGGAAAAAAGGCACATAAACGCACACTTATACTCCTTGCCATTACCGTTATTATAAGTGACTTTGCGGCGGCCAACTTAAAAGAGCTCTTTGGCAGGGTGCGCCCCTGTCACGCCCTGGAGGGCGTAAACCTCCTTGTAGGGTGCGGCGGCTCATACTCATTTCCATCGGGACACGCCACCAATATTTTCGCAGCCATGGTTATGCTGAGCCTGCGGCATACAAAGTTTATGCCCTTTTTCCTCTTCGCGGCCGCGGCCGTGGCCTACTCCAGGGTCTATGTGGGCGTGCATTACCCACTGGACATAATTGGCGGGGCAATACTGGGAACGCTTGTTGCTTTTGCCATTTATTGGGCCGATAAAAAAGGCCTTAAGAGCATCAAAAAGGCCATAAAACATTGAAAAACGCAGAGAACGCAAATTTGAATTATTATAATAAAAAACTCTTCTTAATCCTTGCCGTGGTCTCGGCGCTGCGTCTTATCTATATTATTTACTCCCCCTTTGACCTCTCCCCTGATGAGGCCCATTACTGGGAGTGGTCGCGCCACCTTGGACTCAGTTATTACAGCAAAGGCCCCGGGGTTGCCTACATCATCGCATTTTTCACGGCTTTACTTGGCAGCACGGAGTTTGCCGTAAGGACGGGAGCAGTAGTCTTTGCCGCCGGGGCCTCGTACTTCATATACCTAATAGGCTCTCTGCTAACGGGTGACGAGAAGACAGGCCTTTACGCCGCCCTTCTCTCCGTAGTCACGCCGCTCCTCTCAGCGGGCTCTGTGCTCATGACAACAGACGTACCCTTTGTGTTTTTCTGGGCAGGCACGGTATTTTTCTTTATAAGGGCCCTTCAGGGTCAGGGCATGAGAAACTGGTGCCTGGCAGGTCTATTTGCGGGCCTTGGTTTTCTCAGCAAATACACCATGGTCTTTATCTACCCCACACTCCTGCTCTTTCTCCTCTCATCCAGAGAGCAGAGGGCGCTTCTTAAGACCCCGGGGCCATACGTTGCAGGCATTATAACGAGCCTGGTCTCTCTACCTGTATTTATCTGGAACTTTGCCAACAGCGGTCTCACCTTCCGGCACACCATGGGCCAGGCCCATGTAGGCGACGGTGGCTTCTCTATAAAGGAACCCCTTGAGTTTCTCGGCTCACAGGCAGGGCTCTTTACCCCCTTACTCTTTGCCGCCTTTGTCTACGGCATTTACCGCTGTGGGCGCAAGGGTTTTGGCGAAGGTTCCGTGCCCCACCTCTTTGCTTTCCTTGCCTCGGCATTTGTTTTTTTCTTTTTCCTTTTCGCGGGGTTTCATGGTAAGGTGCAGGCCAACTGGGCCATAGCCGCTTATGTTACGGCACTGCCCGCCGCTGTCTGGGCCTTTCAGGAGGCCTATAAAAAGGCAGAGGTCAGGGCAAAAAAAACACTTACTATTCTTGGGGCGCTGGCCATGCTTATGGGTACAGCGGGTACGGTCATTGCCTACTGCCCCTGGCTCCTTGAGCCCCTTGGGGCCCCTAACATACTCTGGGGGCCGCCATTTAACAGGGTTACCTCCTGGCAGGAGCTTGGAGACAGGGTAGGCGAAGTAAAGATGGAGATGGAGGCCCAAACGAGGGAGGAGGGGAGCAAGGGCAAGAAAACCATCTTTATCATGAGCGACACATATCAGATTACCAGCGAGCTCGCCTTTTACACACCGGGCCAGCCCGCTGCGTACAACATCAACACAGGCTCAAGGCGGATGAACCAGTACGACCTCTGGCCGGGTTTTTCCACGCTCATCGGCCGTGACGCCGTATATGTCAAGGGCGGCAAGGCCGGGCTCACGGCCAGGACCAGATCTTCCTTTAATAGGTGCAAAAAAGAGCTTTTTCCTATATATTACAAAGGGAGGCTCTTGAAAGAATTTTCCATATTCAGGTGTTACGCCTTCAAGGGATTTTCCGCGCAAGAGGGCGTGGCTAAAAAGTACTGAGTTAATATATAAATAGAAGCCCCGCGCCGTAAGGCCCAATAAGGCCGGTGATAAAGAAGGCCTTCTGAAAAATAAAAAAATCAGCCCGATGCCTACTGTGCTCAAAGTATATAGAGCAGGCCCGGACGCGCAAAAAATTCTCACAATAAAGAGGTCGCTTTGGCACAAAGTAATGAATCAGTATCCATAGTCGTACCCGTCTTTGAAGAAGAAAAAAACGTCACCCTCCTTTACAAGGCAATAAAAGAGGTAATGGACGATACGGGCCGGGAGTACGAGGTTGTCTTTGTTGATGACGGGAGTAAAGACTCCACACTGAGCGTCCTTGAGGATATACAGGCCAGGGACGATAAGGTGGTGGTAGTCTCCTTTCGCCGCAACTTCGGCCAGACCGCCGCCATGGCCGCGGGTTTTGAGTACGCCGGCGGTGATATTATCATCACCATGGACGGCGACCTTCAGAACGACCCCGTGGATATACCAAAAATGTTAGAGAAGATAAAAGACGTTGATATAGTGAGCGGGTGGCGCAAGAAGAGAAAAGACCCCTTCATCTCGCGGCGCCTGCCCTCCATTATCGCGAACCGGCTTATCTCCTGGGTAACGGGCGTTCATCTTCACGACTACGGCTGCACGCTGAAGGCCTACAGAAAGGAAGTCATAAAAAACGTGCGCCTCTACGGCGAGATGCACCGATTCATACCGGCCATGGCAAGCTGGGTGGGGGCAAGCATCGTGGAGGTTGAGACCACTCATCACGAGAGAAAGTACGGCCGCTCAAAGTACGGCATCTCGCGTACCTTTCGAGTGCTGCTGGATCTAATCACCGTAAAATTTCTTCAGAGTTTTTCCACACGCCCCATACAGGCCTTTGGGCCCCTGGGCCTTGTGCTCGGTTTTCTCGGCGGGGCATTTTCCCTGTATCTCGTAGTTGAGAAGCTCATACTGGGCCACGACATCGGTGGCCGGCCCTTGCTGATGCTTGCCGTGCTCTGCATCATACTTGGCGTTCAGCTTGTGGTCATGGGGCTCCTTGGCGAGATGCTGGCGCGCGTCTATCACGAGTCTCAGCAAAAACCCATATTTTTTGTAAAAAAGGTTCTCCGTAAATGACAAAAAAAGTTCTTACCACGCTTATAAAGTTTTTTGTAAGCGGCGGCATACTGTATCTTCTTTTCAGGAACATGGACCTGAAGCAATTCTTCCATGACATCAGGACAGTGAGCCCCTATGCCATTATCTTTGTGGCCCTGTTTTTCATCTGTCTTCAGGCCATCTCGGCCTTTCGCTGGTCCATCATACTGCGTAAAGACGTGGAGGTGCCCTACAGAAAACTCCTGGCCATATACTTTGTAGGCATGTTCTTCAATAACTTTCTCCCTACCATGGTAGGCGGCGATATAATAAAAGGCGTTTATCTGTACAGAGAATCCAGGAAGGGCGGGGTGAGCGTGGCCTCCATCTTCATGGACAGGTACTCTGGTTTTTCGGCCCTCATTATCATCACCTCCATAGCCCTCGTAACAGGCTACACCCTTATACAGGGCACTGGCCTGCCGGGTTTTCTTTTATTGCTTATAGGCGGCTACACCGCGGCGAGCCTCGTCATATGGGTTGGGCCGCTGCATAGCTGGGCCATGAAGATATTCGCCAGGATCCATTTTTACGGCATCAACCATAAGATAGACGCACTGTACAAGACGCTCATGGGCTACAAGGGGCACAAGGACATACTCGTTAAGATAATGTTCTTATCCTTTGTGGTTCAGGCCGGGGTCATAGTAGGTTATTATATCTTCGCACAGAGCCTTGGCATAGAGGTGCGCCTTGCCTACTTCTTCTTTTTCATCCCCATTGCCACGGTCATCACCATGCTCCCCATCTCTGTAGGGGGTCTTGGTATCCGTGAAGGGGCCTTTGTCTACCTCTTTACCATGGTAGGCGCCACAAAGGCACAGGCCCTCTCGCTCTCTCTTATATGGTACGCCGTAATGGTGGCGGTGAGCATGATAGGCGGCGCGGCCTTTATCAAGATGGGCGGCCGTCCCAGTGAGATGGCCGAGGAGGCTAAGGACCTTTGAGGGGTCTTGGAAGGGATTTTTTTGCGGAACAAAGCCTATTTTCATGATAAAATAAGTTGATTTTTCATAAAAAGGGGCTTTCTTTTCTGGTGGGCAGAGCCCACCCTACAAGGCTACAAGGCGGCGCGGGGCGCAGACGGCAGATTAAGAGGAATTAAGCCCACCCCCAATTGGTTTTCTTTGTCCCACTTTCTTTTTTCTGGTCTCGTGGGGCGCGAGGCAACGGTTTAAAGGTAATAAGGAATATCCCCCATTGGTTTTCTTTGTGAGACTCATTGAGTGGTAATTCGTCCTTTGCCAGTCTTATAACCAACGGGTGCAAAGGAAGATTGCAACCCAAATAAAAAATTCTTTTTTCCAAAAGAAAGTGGGGGGGGGTATTATCTTACTTAAGGAGGAATATATGGCCATTGATAAAGAGTTACTCGAGATACTTGCCTGCCCGGAGTGCAAGGGCGAGGTTACAGTTAACAAAAAAGGCGATGGTCTGGTCTGTGAGCATTGCGCCCTTGTATACCCTGTAAAAGACGGTATTCCTGTAATGCTCGTTGACGAGGCGGAGACGATTTCCAACGGCGAATAAGGGCCCTATCCTTCTGGTCTCTGAGTACCCATTCCTTTCCGTCTCTCTAAAAAATCCTCTCGCGCACCGGGACCCGGCAGAGGGGCTTGGACGCAAAACCTTACTCCTGCAATAAGGTCCATGAAAAAGGTAACAGCAACCATAATCACCCTTAACGAAGAGGCAAATATAGGCCAGTGCCTTCAGAGCCTCAAGTGGGTGGATGAGATAATAGTCTCTGACTCCAGCAGCACCGACCGTACTGTGGAGATTTGCCGCTCCCATGGAGCGGTGGTCTACACTGATAAGTGGCTGGGCTTTGGGCGTCAGAAGAACCTATGCCAGTCACGGGCGCATAACGAGTGGATATTCAACATAGACGCCGATGAGCGCGCGGCGCCGGGCCTTGGCGAGGAGATACAAAGGGCGCTTAAAAAAGGCGAGGCCCTTGGGTACTATGTGCCGAGAAAAAATTTTTTTGGTGATAAGTGGGTCAAGCGGTGCGGCTGGTACCCGGATTATAATCTGCGCCTCTACAGAAAAGACGCGGGCCGGTTTTCCGAGAGGGCTGTTCACGAGGCCGTAGAGGTAGACGGTCCAACTGCCAGACTCAGCACTCCGCTAATACACAGGACTTACAGCGGTGTTCCCGATTACCTTAAGAGAATGGAGCGGTACTCACGGCTTGCGGCAGAAGAGATGAAAAAAGAGGGCCGCACCACAGGGGCCGTGGATATACTCCTTCGCCCTCTCTTCACCTTTATAAAGATGTTTTTTTTGCGCGGCGGTTTTCTCGAAGGCAGAACAGGGCTCACGCTCTCAATGCTCTACGCCCGCTATACATACACAAAGTACATTAAACTCAGGCAGATGATAAGAGAGCAGGGCCGGTGACGAATTTTTCTGACGTTAAAAAAATACTTGTAATAAAACTTCGCAACATCGGCGATGTGCTCCTTATTGTCCCGGCCATACGGGCATTGAAGGAGACTTTTCCTCTGGCCCGGATAAGCGTCCTTGTGAACCCCGGAACAGCTCCAATGCTTACCGGAAACCCCCTTGTAGACGAGGTCATTGTACAGGAACGAGGGTCAGAAAAAGGAAAGCTTGCAGAAAAGGTTCGCGGAGGCCTGGGCTTTATGAAGAGCCTTCGAGCTAAAGGCTTTGATATGACTGTTGATCTCACAGGCGGAGACCGCGGGGCATTGACGGGTTTTGCCGCAGGGGCAAGGTACCGCCTTGGCCCCCACCCCGGAGGAAAAGGTTTTAAGGGAAAGAAATACTTTTACACCCATATTGCGCCTTCGCCCCCGGCCATGACGCATACGGTCCTCAGGAACCTATCTATTCTGCAGTGCTTTGGCATAGATACAAAGAACCTCACTGTGGACTTTTTTACCACGGAAGAGGACGAGGCCGCCGTAAGTGCAGTATTGAAGCAAGAGGGCCTTGTGGGGGATGGCAAAAAACCCTTTGTCCATGTGCACCCTGTATCAAGGTGGCTCTTCAAGTGTCCTCCGGCAGGGTTTTTGGCCTCTTTGCTTGACCACATCAGCGCCGAAGGCATGCCTGTAGTAATGACATCAGGTCCTGATGAACGCGAACTTGCCCTTGTAAGAGAGATAGCCCGGCTCATGCAGCAGGATGTCCATAACCTCTCCGGTGTGCTCAGCCTCAAGGGGCTTGGGGCCCTCTCCGCGAGGTCGGCATTTTTTTTCGGCGTGGACTCGGCGCCCATGCACATAGCCGCGGCCTCAGGCGTGCCTGTTGTAGGACTCTTCGGGCCAAGCGGGGCATTTGACTGGGGCCCATGGGATAATGAGGCATCCGGGAAACTCTCCTTTAAATCAAGTGATAGTCCATGTACACCCTATCCCCGGCGAAATGGGGTTCAACGTTTTGGCGCAAATACGGTAATCCAGGATACACGTGAGTGCGTGCCATGCGGCAAGGACGGATGTGATGGAAGCAAAAAAAGCGATTGCCTTTATGAGCTTGACGAGGCCCTTGTAAAAAACATCCTGACTCAATATATCATTAAATACGGTACCACTGAAATACAGAGAGAGGGCCGCGTATAAGTTTATGCTTACCATACTCCATACAGAGAGCTCCTCGGGCTGGGGCGGTCAAGAGAACCGCACCCTCCATGAGTGCCTGGGGCTGAAAAAAACTTTTGGTCACCACGTCATCATCCTCTGCCGGCCTGATAGCAGGCTCCGGGAACGCGCAACAGAGGCAGGCCTTGAGGTGTGTACCCACAGGCTCAAGGCCTCTCACGATTTAGGCGCCATCCGGTTCATCACCGGACTTATAAGAAGAGAGCGTGTAGATGTTGTCGTAACCCATAGCGGCGTGGACAGCTTTCTTGCCGGCATAGCCGCCAGGCTCTCAACAAGGCAACCCAAAGTCGTGCGCACACGTCACCTGGCGCTGCCCATTACATCAAAGAGCTCCTACTCAATGATACCGCACCGTGTAGTCACAGTAAGCGAGTTTGTGCGAAGATACCTCATCGAGGATAAGGGACTGAAGAGCAACCAGGTTGTCTCCATACCAACAGGCATAAACCTCACCCGCTTTAACGCCGACTCCACGCCCAATGGTTTTCGAGAGGCCGAGGGTATAGGCCCGGAGACACCTGTGGTTGGCACTGTGGCAATACTGCGGAGAAAAAAAGGCCACCACGTGCTCCTTGAGGCCATACCCGCAGTACTGAAGGAGGTTCCAAAAACCCTCTTTGTCTTCGCCGGCAACGGACCGCAGAGAGAAAATATCGAGGCTGGGATAAAAAGGCTGGGCATAGAAGCTAACGTAAAACTCCTGGGGCTTAGAAAAGACGTAGAGACTGTCCTGAAAGGCCTGGACCTCTTTGTACTGCCAACCTTTCAGGAGGCCCTGGGCACATCCATCCTCGAGGCCTCGGCCATGGAACTGCCCGTCATCTCAACACGAGTTGGCGGTGTGCCAGAGGTGGTAAATCACGGAAAAACAGGACTCCTTGTTGAGCCCGA
Source organism: Thermodesulfobacteriota bacterium (assembly GCA_046753945.1). GTDB lineage: Bacteria > Desulfobacterota > GWC2-55-46 > GWC2-55-46 > JADFVP01 > JAJRZX01. The sequence continues at coordinate 234 of JBHHUW010000047.1, read as the reverse complement.
TAACGCAGAAGAACTTGCAGCGGCTATAATAAAACTACTTAAAGACACGGCCCTTCGAAACTTAATGGGTAAAGAAGGTAAAAAACTGGTGGAAAAGGATTGCTCCACTGTACGCATGGTGGAGCAGCTGCATGAACTTTATAGTACCCTTGCGAAAGATAAAAAAAAATAATACCTCCCTTACTTTCTTTTGGAAAAAAGAAAGTAAGACAAAGAAAACCAACGGGGGGATTG
>JBHHUW010000046.1:0-12169 GCA_046753945.1 Thermodesulfobacteriota bacterium | reverse complement strand
TAACCCTATCTGCGTTGAACTTAATATCTTTTAAGAGCCTCCTCTCCATTACAAGTCCCTCAAGGGGGCTCTCACCAGCGGCAAGGGGATGGGCACGCCTTGTCTCGCTGAACCTTCTCACAAGGATCTCGTCAGTGCCCTCAAGGTAGAGAAGCGTACACTTGTACCCTGCCTTCTTTATGGAATTAAGTACGGCAATAAAATCCTTTAAGAAGACTCCTTCACGCACGTCTACGACAATGGCTACTTTTCCGGTCTCATCACTTCCGGAGACAAGGTCCAGAAACCCACGGATCATGGGCACGGGCATATTATCGACACAGAAGTAGCCTATATCCTCAAGGGCCTTTCTCGCCGTATTCTTTCCGGACCCCGAAGGGCCGCTTATGACGACAAGGTGAACGTCCTTCACTTGCCCGCCCTGGCCGAACCCTCAATGGCCGCGTTGAGATTGGCCTCAAATGTTTTTCCCGAGTGCCTCCCCATAATCTTGAGTATACGGTTCCGTGCCGCAATCTCCACAATAGTGGCAACGCTTCTTCCCGGACTTACAGGTATCTTGAAGTAAGGCACATCCACACCAAGTATCTCAGAGGTGTTGTCCTCAAAACCGAGCCTCTCGTAATCGCCCTTGGGGTCCCATTTAACCAGTTCCACAACAAGGTCGAGCTGTTTCTGCTCCCGTATGGCTGTTATTCCAAAGAGGTCCTGAATATTAATGACGCCAATTCCCCGTATTTCCATATGGTAACGTATAAGGTCGGCGGCTGTGCCGATAAGGGTGGCCGGAGGCAGCTTCTTCAAGATAACAACATCATCGGCAACAAGCTGGTAACCGCTTGCCACAAGGTCAAGTGCGCACTCGCTCTTGCCTATGCCGCTCTTTCCAGTAAGCAGTATACCCATGCCGAGGACATCCATGAGCACGCCATGGAGCCTCACCGTAGGGGCGAGCCTGTCATCAAGGAACTTGGTAAAATCCTCTATGACAATTGAAGTAGTGAGCTCTGTTGTGTAGAGCGGTATGGCAAACTCATCGCAGAGAGCAACAAGGCTCTCCGGCGGGGTCTCGCCCTTTGTGAGAATAATGGCGGGTATCTCGGGGCTGCTGATGACGCTGAGTGTCCTTGATAATTTTTCGCCTTCCAGCCCTCTTACGTAGCCCGTCTCGGCGGCGCCAAAAATCTGTATCCTGTCAAGATGGAGCTCATCAAGGAGGCCTGTAAGCAGGAGACCGGGTTTTTGAATATGCGGGGTAACGAGGTCTTTGCCTCTGCCTTTATGGCCGGCTACAAGCTTGAAATCAAGATAGGCTATCTTTGTATCTTCAAAAATTTCCTTAACAGGTACGCCCATAGTTATAATAATATCCTCAAAAAATTAAGACCCACGGAGCGGCAAAAGGTCTAATCACTTACCTGGAGTTCTTCTTATCGGCCTCGGCAATTATATTGTAGATAGCCGCCGGGCCGGAGGCATCCATGAGCTTTCGCCTGAGGTCCTGGCTCTTCAGTATGCGTGAGATGCAGGCAAGGAGCTTCAGGTGGGCCGCCGCCGAGTTCTCGGGGGCGATAATAAGAAAGACAAGGTGAACGGGCTGGCTGTCAATTGCCTTAAAGTCCACTCCTTCATTGCTCCTGCCGAAAAAAACCGTTATTTCATCAACTCCCTTGAGCTTGCCGTGGGGCAGGGCCACGCTATGGCCTATACCCGTAGTGCCAAGGCGCTCTCTGGCAAAAAGGGCCTTCAGGGTCGTTTCTCTATCAAGGGCCGGCATCTTCTTCTGAAGGTAATCCACCATCTCGGAGAGCAGGCCCTCCTTGTCCGTAGCCTTCAGAGAAGGAATGATGTAGTCTTCATGTAAGACGTCTACGAGCTTCATCGCTACTTATTACCCTTATCAATTTCCCCTGCATCAGAAGCCCGGACCACTTTGAGAGACAAGGTGAATTAGATTAAAGATATCCACACACCGGTAAGGAGACGCCAAAACACAGCTGCCCCGGCGGCGGCTCCAGAGGTGCCTGGTCACGGCTCCATTGGCCGGGCAGGGTTATCTGGTACTGGTCTCTATGAGACCGTAATCTCCGTCCTTCTTTTTGTAGATAACACTTACGTTACTTGTGTTATGGTCGGTAAAGATCAGGAACTCACTATCTGCAACATCAAGCTGCATGGCCGCCTCTTCAACGGACATGGGCTTTATGAACTGGTTCTCCCGCTTGATAATCCTGAGGGGCGCAGCCTCCGAAGCAGCCTCAAGGTCAGCGAGGGTCTCAGCGCCGAACTTCGCACCGCTCTCTCCGCTTTTATGCCCCTTTACCCTGTCCTTATGCTTCTTGACCTGAATATGGAGCTTATCAATGACGTTATCAATGGCGGAGTACATGTCTTCCGTGGCCTCCTGGGCCTTTATGGTAACACCATTAGCCGTGACAACCGCATCGGCGATGTGGCGAATCTTCTCTACCGAGAGAACCCAGTGTATCTCCACAGGCTCAGAGAGAAACTTTGATATGCGCTCGCTTTTTTCCCCGGCGTACTTTCTCAGTGCGTCTGAACTATCCATGTGTCTGAACGTAACGCTCACATGCATTTGCTACCTCCAATAATAGAAATATCAAGACCCCATGCTTTTGGCATGTCTTAGAAAATCTATCTTCAGTTATTATATGTCCTTTAATTATGAAATCTTGCAGGAAGTATACTTATATCAAAAAATATCAGCTTAGTCAAAGAAAGTCTGCCCCCGCAGCGTGCTGCCTTCAGAGGGCCGTGACCCCGGAAAGGGGCTAAAAACAGGCCTTTCTCCTGCTTGATGAGGGAAGCCCAAGGGCCTCCCTGTACTTGGCCACCGTGCGCCTTGCCACCTTTATGCCTGACCCGCCGAGGAGCCGCGCTATATCCTGGTCGCTTAGCGGCCTGGCCGCGTCTTCACCTTCTATTATCTCACCTATCTTCTCCTTGATATACTCCGATGTAACGTCGCCGCCGTCCTCACCGGCAATACTGCTTGAGAAGAAGTATTTGAGCTCAAAGAGCCCTCTCGGGGTATCAACGTACTTATTTGAGGTAACCCTGCTCACAGTAGACTCGTGGACACCCAGTATGGCGGCCACGTCCTTCAGGACAAGGGGTCTCAGATACTTAAGGCCCTTATCGAGAAACTCCCTCTGAAAATCAACAATGCACTCCACCACCCTGTATATAGTCCTCTGCCTCTGGTGCAGGCTCTTTATGAGCCACATGGCGCTTCTTACCCTTTCCTGCAGATAGCTTTTGTCCTGACCCTTCACCTCGGACTCACCTGCAAGCATGGCCCTGTACTGACGGCTGATCTTGAGCTTGGGCATGCCGTCATCATTAAGGGTGATTACATACTCATCGCCAACCTTGCGGATAAATACATCAGGCACTATGTGACGGGCCACAGAGCCGCCGAAACCAGAGCCCGGTGTGGGGTTAAGAGCGCTCGTTATGAGACGCGCGGCCACGCGCACCTCATCCTCGCTTACGGCAAGGGAGCGGGCTATTGCCTTGATGTTGCGGGCCGCAAATGCCTTGAGATGGCTGGTTATTATCTCCTCGGCCAGATGAGACCTCTCGGGCAGGAGCCGTGCCTGAATAAGCAGGCATTCCCGCGCTGTTCTCGCACCGGAGCCCGAGGGCTCAAACCCGTGGATAAGAGAGAGGGCCTCCTCAACCAGGTCCATGGGTTGACGGCTGCACCTTGATATCTCAGCTATAACTGCCGATTCAAAGGCCTCATCATCCATGCTCTCCCTCTCAAGGACGCGGAGATAGCCGTCATCGTCAATATTGCCTATGATGAACTCGGCCAGGTCCTTTATCTCGGGGTCAAGCTCGGCCATATTGAGCTGCCAGAGCAGATACTCCTGCAGACCATCCTCGGCAGAGGCGATATTGCGGAAAACATCATAATCATCATTACTTCTATTGACAAAATTACCTGAACCCGTACCGTAGTCGCCGCCCTCTGCAAGGTAGTTCTGCCACTCTGCCACAGAGGTCTCACTCCCCTCTGCCTCTGGCTCGGGCTGAGGACCGTCATCTACGGGAGCTGACTCGTCAAGGACAGGGTTCTGCTCCATCTCATCCCTGACGGTCTCGATAAGGTCCAGCCTCGACATCTGCAGCAGTTTTATAGCCAGCTGCAGCTGCGGGGTCATAACAAGGCTCTGAGAGAGTTTCAGTGATTGTTTTAGCTCAAATGCCATCTGAAATAGACCTTTTTTCCATAAAGATGTTTATACTCTGAAGTTAGTGTTGAGATAATGCTGAGAAAACCGTCAGAGACTGAACCTGTCGCCAAGATAGGCATCGCGAACGCCCCTGTGATCGAGTATTTCCGCGGGCGTACCTGACATTAACATCTTTCCATTATCAATGATATAGGCATGGTCACATATTCCAAGGGTGGCCCCCACGTTATGGTCCGTCACAAGTACTCCCATGCCTTTTGTCTTAAGCTCCAGCATTATGTCCTGAATATCGCATACAGCCTTGGGGTCTATGCCGGAAAAGGGCTCGTCAAGAAGAAGTATACGCGGTGAATTCACCATGGCCCGCGCTATCTCCACCCTTCGCCTCTCGCCGCCGGAGAGGGAATAGGCCTTCACCCCGGCCAAATGTGAGATGCCAAGGTCCTCCATATGTCCCTCAAGGCGGGTCTCCACCTCTTCTCTGGAGATATTCTGATACTCAAGCACAGCCCTGATGTTCTCTTCAACCGTGAGTTTTCTAAATACAGATGGCTCCTGGGCCAGATAGCCCAGTCCCATCCTGGCCCTCTCATACATGGCAAGACCGGTAAGATCGTCTTCACCAAGGGAAACCTTGCCTGAATCAGGCTTTACAAGCCCCACCAGCATATAAAAAGTAGTGGTCTTGCCGGCGCCGTTGGGGCCAAGGAGCCCCACGATATTACCGGGCTCTATGATAATGCTTACTCCGTCAACAACGCGTCTTTTCTTAAAAGACTTAGCGAGATTGCTTGCAGCGAGAATTCTTTGCATTTCTCAAGAGACCTTTCTTATCTTCAGTATGGTCACACTTCTTCTCCGGTACAATAACGGCCTTTACCCGGCCATTATGGAGGCCCTCTACAAGGACGCTCTCGTCTTCAAGATACAGGGTAATCTTATCACCCCTTACAGTATCGGCGCAACGCTCTACTACGGCATTTTCCGTAAGGACCAGGACCTGCTTCACCCTGTCGTAGACGGCCCGCGCCGCCCTTGCCGTGGCACTGTCCCTGAAAATCCTCACATTTCCTCTGGCGTCTATCTTTTCCACTACATTGGCGCCGGTATAATTCATATGAAGCTCATCAGAGCATAGCAGAAAATCCTCTATGGCCTCAACATCTCCTTTGAAGACAACGGTGCGCGCCGTCCTGTCGGCATGCATGCTCTCTGAGGTTATAGTTATGGGGGGTTTTTCCGCCTTTGCAACGCTCCCGGCCTCAGCGGCAATGGCCTCATGACAGAAGGACAAGGTGAAGACCATGACTGATATAAATAACGCAGCAGCAGGCAGCCCTGAAAATATCGTCCTTACTCTTCTCACCTTATCCATCGGCCCCCTTTTCTCTTATAACGGCTCTTACATTCCTGCGGATATCCATTTTTCCGCTCTCTATATTAACATTAAAACCCACTCCCTTTACATCCATGACCTCAGTTGCGATTGCCACAGGGTCCTCAGAGGATATAGACCCCGAGGCCGACTCGTATCGGATGCGGTCGGTCTTAAGGGTATAACCCTCGGGTGAGAATACCACAACGTCGCCGCTGGCCCGGATTACTTTCTTTGCCTCATTAAAGGTGCCGTTATGGGCCTTCATGGTGAAGGTGCCGCCTTCTTTGTCGTAAAAAAGGAGCCTTATGTGCTTGAGGACCATTGACTCTCTGGACTTGAAAGACGTGGCCTTCCTGGCCTTGAGCCTCCAGATGGTACGGCCGTCGCTGGTGTTGGAATAATTAAGGTCCTCTACCTTTACACCTATATCCTTATTCTCTGTAAAGGCCGCCTCTTTATTGGTTTTCGTACTGTGAAAGAGGCTCACCAGGATAACGAGCCCCGCTAATGAGATGATGATAAATATTGGCAGTACAAGTTTTGCAATTTTTTTCATAAAAGCCTTTGTGGCTCTTTAAAAGAGTACTTTAATGCAAAAATTATACCACCACCCCAAAGGCAGTGTAAAGCCATTTATAAGCGGGAAGATGCTCTTACGGAATAATCTGTTAAGTCAAACGGTTAGGCTGGTATAAAGGCCAGGCGCCCCTCTATGCGCCCCACTTTGTGAGGATGCCCCACTGCCAGAGGCCATAAGGCCGGAGAGAGAGAAAAAAACGGTCTCACTCCAGATACCCGGCAATAAGACCATCCCAGAGGCCGCGGGCCTTTAGCATGAGCTCGCATATCTCTCTTACGGCGCCGCGGCCGCCGGGGGCCACGGTGACATAATCCACCCTATCCCGTACCTCAGGCACGCCGCCGGGCACGGAGGCGGAAAACCCTGCCCTTGTAAGTACGGGGATATCCACAAGATCATCACCCACAAAGGCCGTCTCATGGGGTTTGAGACCCTCTTTATCAAGTATTTTGTTAAAACAGGCGCGTTTATCCCTGCTTCCCTGATAGAGCAGGGTTATGCCGAGGTCGCGCGCCCTCGTGGCCACTACCCTTGATTCGCGCGCCGTTATTATGCCAACGTCTATGCCGCCCCTCATAAGGAGCTTGATGCCGTGGCCGTCCTGGACATTAAAAGACTTTATCTCGCCGCCCTTATCACTGTAGACTATGGAGCCTTCGGTTAAGACCCCGTCAACATCAAGGAGGAGGAGTTTTATCTTTGATATCTTCTCTACAAGTTTTTTATCCTTGTCCATTTCCAGAGCGCCGCCTTATAAATATTAGAAAAAAAATCTTAACTGACCTTTTAAACCCTCTCCCCCACTCTGCGCTTATTTGGAGGCTATCTTATAGAGAGAGAACTCAACCTCAAAGCTCTCATCCATATCAGGAGCAGAGCCCAGAGGAAAGAGCAGCAGTATGGAACTGCCCTGAAAGCACCTCTCAAAACCCGCCTCAGAGAGCGTTACCGTATAGATGGGAAATGACCAGATAGAGGCCGCAGCAGGAAGGGTCAGGCTGAATGCGGCCCCTGTAAAGCCATCAAGCACACTAAGGCCGGCAACGTCCTCGAACTCTTGAGGCTCACCGAGGCCCACGGCTTTAATAGTACCGTTATGAGCGGTAACCTCAAAGCAGGAATGGGGACCATCACAGCCAGGCAGGAGAATATTAAACTCAATACCATAGCGCGTACCCTCTGCAAGTGCGGCCCCCTCATTGCAAAAAGCGCTTCTAACAAAAAACCCCCCCTTTCCATTGGGCCTTACCTCTTTACTTATCGTAAAACTCCTGTCTTCTACAGTAGCGGTGCGTGAAAAAATCGCGCCATTGCCATTGATGCGGGACTCATAAGGAGCCCCGGCAAAACTCCTGCCCCAGAGAAGGCTGCCTGAGGCAAAGTCCGCAGGTCTCTCACCTGGGACGATGAGATGGTCTACAAGAGAGCCCCTCCTCATGGAGTCCTTTACAAGGAAGCGCTTGATGTTCTTTTCCTTGGACTTTACCGCGTTGTGAATACTCTCAACCTTGCCGCTCTTTTCGTCTTCCTCAAGGGCCTCGATCTTGTGATGATACGACTCTGGCCACCGCGTAAGGACGTTCATGGCGTTAAGGCCGGCAGAGAGCACATCAAGCTCAAAGGCGGCCCCGCCTTGGCGGGGGTTAATAAAGAGCCTTGAGTCGCCGGAAGTGATAACATACTCTGGAAGGCCGTCAGCGTCTATATCAAGGGACTCCACGGCAGGCCCGGCTTTACCGCCGGCCATAAGTAAGGCCTCGCACTCAATAATATTCCTGTAAACTTCCGTGCGGAGATGGGGCAGGTACAGGCCGCCAAAAATACCATGCCAGTACGCGTCATTACACTGCGACTTATAGAGGGACCTCGCGGCCCTTTCAAGTACCTTTCTGGAGAGAGAACCCTCGGCGCGCTTTTGCCCGAGGAGCCTGCTTGCCATGAGCATCCTCTTATGCATCCAGTTGGATTCCGGGTACTTTGAAAAAAAGCCACGCCACGTGCCGCCCTGAATAAACCTTGTGCCGGCCTTATTATCCTCATTATGAGTATGATTCTCTCTCAGGGACTCCATGAGCCGGCAATAATCCCTTCCAGCCCGCGTGGGCAGACTCCACTCTCCCATCTCCATATATGAACACGTTGGGAGATAGACCCTTCCAAGGGGTTTTTCACTGGCGGCGTACTCGCCGAGGCTTACAGGGCTTACACACTCAAGCCCCTTTATCATCTCAAAAAACCTCTTCAGCCAGCCGTCTTTAAAGACAAGTTTATTTGTCCCGGGCCATACGCCGAACTTTTCTCCGTCATCACCGTATATGGCGGCGTTACCGCCGATAAGGTTACCCTTAAGCCCCTTTAGATGGGACTCAAGCTCCTCTACGGTCCTGAAAGGTATAAGGTATCTCAGGTCCTCGCTTCCCGGAAAGACCTTTACAACATGGCCTCTATCCTCGGTAACGTAATAACCGCCAAGCTCCTCGCGTCTAAGCCCCGCTTTAATAAAATGAAAATCATCTACAAGCACGTACTCTACCCCGGCCTCACTTAGAGACATGGGAAGCGTTGGTTCCCAGACCCTCTCGGCAAGCCAGAGCCCCCTGGGCCTTACGCCAAAAAGCTCCACGATCCTATCTGACATCATGGTAATCTGCGCCGCGCGGTCCTTATCAGGGATAACGGCGAGAACAGGCTCATAAAACCCGCCCCCCATAATCTCCACCTGTCCCCGCTTGACCATAATGGAGAGCATCTCAATATACTCTGGGTGGTGCTTGACTATCCAGTCAAGGAGAAAACCGGTATTATGAATGGTCATCTTTATTGCGGGATATTCATGGAGGAGCTTTAGAAATGGCCAGTATGACTTCTTATAGGCGTCCTCAAGGACAAAGTCAAAGTTGCCCGCAGGCTGATGGTTATGTATGCAGAAAGGAAGATATATCATAAAAAAATACCCTTCATAGGATTTTAAGAGATATTACCTCAAAAAACCCTTAAATAATAAATTTTTTTTTGATTATCAAAAAAAATCAGCAGCCGCCTGAGAAGCGCCGCCAATAGGCTGGTGTTAAAAGCAAGAAATCAAAGAAGGTCTACAACATGAACAACCTTTGCCTTTACGCCGTATTTATGAAGACCGTCCCGGAGCTGAACTATACATCCGGGGCAGGCCGTGGCCACGATATCCGCTCCCGAGCCTTCTATGCTCTCGGCCTTTCTCTTTGTTATCTTAATAGAGAGCTCGTAGTTGTTCATGGCGAGCCCGCCGCCAAGTCCGCAGCAGCTGCAGGGGAACCTCATCTCCTTGAACTCAAGGTTTTTCTGGCTCTTTATAAGGTCTCGCGGAGCATCCCTTATGCCCTGATTGCGGTTAAGGTGGCAGGGGTCGTGATATGTGACAACGGGTTTTTTACCGCCCTGCTCTTGCACGGCCTCGTCCTCCACGGCGAGCCGGGCCTCCTGTTTAACGGGGAGAAACTCCGTAATGTCACGCACCTTTTCGGCAAATCTCTCCGCTCGCTCCATAAGGGCCTCGTCACCTGTCTCGCTGATAATATCCTTAAAGACATTTTTAAGTGCATGGCTGCAAGTGGCGCAGGAGGTAATGATATAATCAAGGTCATACTGCTCAAAGACCTTTATGTTCTTTATGGCCAGCTTTTTTGCCGTCTCTACGTCGCCTGAGTAATAGGCGGGCATTCCGCAGCAGACCTGCTCGCCGGGAACAACAACCGCACCGGTCCTGCCCAGGGCCTTTACGGATTTAAGACCAACCTCTGGCATGAGAAAATTAACTCCGCAGCCCGAGTAAAAGGCCACCCTGGCCTCCTCTGCAGCCGGGCCTCTCCCAAGGGCCTTGGCCTCAGCGGTATCAAGGAAAAAAGTCTCGGCAAGCTCGGGAACGAGCCGGCCGCAGCCGATTACAGGGAGCGAGAACCTTGAGACAAGTCCGTTCTCCGTAGGCGAATCCTTAAAGAGCAGCCCCTTGAATTTCGAGACATACCTGAGGGCCTTTGGCATAATCCCCTTATAATCAAGGAGGTTTCTCATCATAAAAGAGGCGGCAAAGGAGACACCCTCCTCCTCCACATGCTCGGCCCGCGCGGCGTTCATTACCCGCACCGTATCCACTCCGCTGGGGCAGCTGTCCCTGCAGCCCCCGCACATGGTGCACTCCTTGAGGTGCCTTACATAGTCCTCTCCCAGTCCCTTATCTCCGTCAAGGCGGGCGCGGATAAGGGCGAGTTTTCCCCTTGCAGCCCCGCTCTCGCGGCCGATTACCCTGAAGGTGGGGCATATGGAGCGGCAGGTGCCGCACTTTACGCATTTATTAAGCTCGCTGCCCAGCGATGCCAGTTTTTTCATCTTGTCCATCACTGTTTATAGTACGGCGCATTCAGCACATTACACGCTTATCAGGCTCATCACTGAGCTTTCCCGGCCTTTTCATCTCAACCATCATTTTTTAAGTAAGGGCCATTACCGCGCTTTACTCACTTATCAGGCTCATCACGGAGCTACTTCTGCCCTTTCATAGCCCCCTTCGTCATCATCTGGCGGAAAAATTTTTCCCGGGTTTAAGATGCCCCTTGGGTCAAAGGCCTTTTTTATACTCTTCATAAGGTGCAGCGTCTGAGGGGGGAGCTCCATGCCTATATACTTTGCCTTGCTCGTGCCCACGCCGTGCTCGCCGGAGATAGTACCATTAAGACCCAGGGTGAGCTCGAAGACAGCGGCAACTGCCGCCTCGGCGGCAACGGACTCTTTCGGGTCGCTCTTATCGTACATGATATTCACATGGATATTCCCGTCTCCGGCATGGCCAAAAGAGACTATGAGCAGCCCGCTCCTGCTGGCTATCTCCTCAATGCCACTTACAAGCTCTACTATAGAGGCACGGGGCACCACAACGTCCTCGTTAATCTTGTTGGGCCTTAACCTGAAGAGGGCGGCGCTCATGGCCCGCCGCGTCTTCCAGAGGTCTTTAACCTCTTTTTTATCAGAGGCCCGGCGCACCTCTGTAGCCCCGGCAGCTCTGGCAATCTCCTCTATCCTCGCCGTATCATTCTCTACGCTCTCCGCGGCGCCGTCCACCTCAATAAGGAGTAGCGCGCTATCCTCCGGCAGAGTAGTACCTGTGTACTCGGTAGCGCACCTCACGCTTGCCGGGTCCATTATCTCAAGGGTAGCGGGAATGATACCAGAGCCCATAATCCCGGCAACCCCTCCGGCAGCAGCCGTGAGCCCGGGAAAGACGGCCAGAAGCGTCTTCTTTGCCTCGGGCAGGGGCAGGAGCCGCAAGGTTGCCTGCGTTACCACGGCCAGCGTTCCCTCGGAACCCACAAGAAGCCTCGTAAGATCATAACCCACTACGCCCTTTACGGCGGTTGTGCCAGTGCGGATTATCTCCCCTGTAGGGAGAACGGCCTCAAGAGCCAGTATGTAATCCCTTGTAACTCCATACTTTACGGCGCTTGGCCCCCCGGCGCACTCGGCGATAGTGCCGCCTATGGTGGCGAACTTATAACTTGTTGGGTCAGGGGGATAAAATAGCCCCAGAGGCGTCAGCTCCTGACCAAGCTCCCAGGGTATGACGCCGGGCTCCACCGTAGCCGTAAGGTTTGTCGCGTCTATCTCAGCTATACTGGTCATGCGCTCAAGAGATAGCACGACGCCGCCCTTTACAGGGAGACTTCCGCCGGTAAAACCCGTTCCCGCCCCACGGGGCACAACGAAAAAACCCTCGGTATTGGCAAGCCTTAAGATATCAGATACCTCACCAACGGTGCCCGCAAAGAGTACGCCCTCGGGCCTAAAGTCCTGGTTCGTGGCGTCATAGGCATAACATATAAGGTCCTCGGCGGTAAATGTGGCGTTTTTCCTGCCGACTATAGAGGCGAGCCTCTTCTTCACATTCTCTGATATCATGAAAAAAACCTTTTCCACTTCCTATGGATAAAATTCTCCAATCCCCCCCCTTTCTTAGCT
>JBHHUW010000045.1:0-12247 GCA_046753945.1 Thermodesulfobacteriota bacterium | reverse complement strand
ATAAAAAGGCCACGACAAAGATGAGACTAATGCAGAAAAGATCAATAGTGCGGGCAAAGAACCGCCTCCAGGGGTGATATTCACTGCTGTCATTTTGTTCGTTTTTTTCGCTCTTATCTTCCCGATTCTCCCATTGCTCTTCAGAGGGAGTCTCGTCAGGGGTCTCCATTTTTCACCTTTTTGTACCTTGAAAGTTTAAAGGCCTCTAACCGTTAGTTACACCTCAGAGTACCGGCCCATCTTTACCATACTATCAGGAAGGCGAGTCCCACTCAAGTGGTCTCCTGCAGGTTAAAGCTTTGCGCCCCTCTTAAGGTCTTCTTCAAAATACTTATTAACATTGTCCATGGCGCAGAAACTCCCGCACATGGTGCAGGTCTCCGGGGCCTCGGGCATACGTGACGAGCGTATCTCAAGGGCCTTATCGCCAAACATGGAGAGCTCGAACTGCTTCTCCCAGTTTAGATCACGTCTCGCCTTGCTCATCTCCATGTCCCTATCTTTCCTGCCGAGTTTCACCATGTCCCCTGCGTGGGCGGCAATCCTCGCGGCGCGCACTCCCTCCACAACGTCCTCAACGGCAGGCAGGGCCAAATGTTCTGCCGGGGTTACGTAGCAGATAAGGTCCGCCCCGTAACGGGCGGCCTCGGCAGCCCCTATGGCCCCGGAGATATGGTCGTAACCCGCGGCAACGTCTGTTACCAGCGGGCCCAGCACGTAAAAAGGCGCGTCCCCGCTCATCCTCTTCTGAAGCTTTACGTTTGTCTCAATATCATCAAGGGGCAGGTGTCCGGGGCCCTCGCACATGGTCTGACAACCCATCTCGCGGCCCATTCCGGCAAGCTCGCAGTTAATGAGCATCTCCTGTACCTGGGCCCTGTCAAGGCTGTCATGAACGGCCCCGGCCCGAAGGCCGTTACCAAGGCTCAAGACGCAGTCGTATTCTTTCAGTATCTCCACAACACGGTCAAACCTCTCATATAAGGGGTTTTCGCGGCCATTGTTTATCATCCAGCCAACCATATACGAGCCGCCACGAGAGACAAGGCCGCCGTAGCGGTAGGACTGTTTTTTAAGCCTCTCAACGGTCATGCGGTTTATGCCGCAGTGTATGGCCATAAATGAGATGCCGTCCTCGCATTGGCGCCGAATCACATCAAAGAGCAGCTCCTCGGTGAGCCTATTAGGGTCGTGATACTTTTCTATGGCCTCCTTAAATGCCTGATAAAGAGGTACACTCCCAACGCTTAAGTTTGTGGCAGCCAGCACCTTTTTTCTAATGGCGTCAAGGTCTCCGCCAACAGAGAGCTCCATCATGGTATCTGCCCCCGTAGATTCAGCGGCAAGGGCCTTTTTTACCTCTTCGTCCACATCAACGATATCAGAACTTGTCCCAATACTGGCGTTCACCTTTGTAGTAAGGCCCTCGCCTATGCCTACGAGCCTTGCCCTGCGGTTGATATTGTTAGGAATGACCACCTTGCCAAGGGCTATTTTCTCCATTATGTGCTCGGGACTCAGCCCCTCGCTCCTGGCTACGGCCTTCATCTCTTCCGTTATAATGCCCTTTACAGCGGCCTCAACTTGAGTCATTTACTATCCTCCTCAGAATTCTTTATTTTCTCAGCCAATCTCATAAAACCGCTGGCAAAGACAGGGTTACTTGCAAAATGAACGTGTATATATGTAGCAAGGACGTTCTTAAAGACATATCCGCCCGATGGCAGAGAGCGGCCCGCGCCGGGATGAACGGCCTTAAAAACATTGCCTGCCTTAATGCGCCTGCCTGTAAACTCCGAGTACCGGAACTCATGGCCTCGCATGCTCTGACCCTCTGCAAGAAAAGGGCAGCCCTTCAAGACCTTTATCTCCCTGTAGCCAAGGGCCTTTCTCTTATCAAAAATCTCTGTAGTCCACTTGAATACTCCCGCCATGGGGTGGGTAGCGCCGGAAAAGTCCTTCAACGCCCTGCCAAGGTACATAAGCCCCCCGCATTCAGCGAAGATGGGCACTCCTTTTTGAGCGGCCCTCTTGATGCTCTCCCTCATGGTCATATTTGCCCCAAGTTCCTCTCCATGCAGCTCCGGATAGCCGCCGCCAAGGTAGACGCCATTAACTCCCTCTGGAAGTGTTTTATCCAGAAGGGGGCTGAAAAAACAAATATTCGCGCCAAGGTCTCTTAATATCCCAAGGTTCTCCTCGTAATAGAATGAAAAAGCCCGGTCCCGTGCCACGGCGATGATAGGTTTTTTAAGTGCACATCTAAGACTCTTCCGTGGTCTTTCCCTGGTTGTCCTCTTAACTCCCCCTTTGCCTCTGCCTTGTAATGGCCTCATATCAACAAAGGCCTCTACATAATCTGCGGCCTTGCCTACCCCCCGGCGCCAGCGCCTTCTATCCACTTCACAGCTTGTAATAAGCCCCAGATGCCTGCTCTTCATGGCAAAGGATTCGTCACGCGGTATATAACCCAGCACACGCGCCCTGCATGCCCCCTCTACGGCCTCTTTCAGTATCTTAAAATGCCGCTGGCCTGCAACCTTATTAAATATTACCCAGCGTATATTTACGTCCACGTCAAAATCGCAAAACCCCTTCACTAATGCCCCAACGCTTCTGGCTGCCTTCTCACCGTTTACTACAAGAAGAACAGGTAGTTGCAGGACCTTTGCAAGGTGGGCCGTAGAGCCTTCCTCACTCCCTCCATCCCTGCCGTCAAAGAGCCCCATGACCCCCTCAACTACGGCTACACCGCTGCCCTTTGAGTGGGCCCTAAAAGTTTTTGAGACACCGTCTACGCCCATCATCCATGTATCAAGGTTGTATGAGGGCCGCCCCAGAAGCAGAGCGTGGTGACCGGGGTCTATGTAATCCGGGCCTGCCTTGAAGGCAGAGACCTCAATACCGCGCCTGCGTAAAACCTCCAAAATGGCAAGGGTGACGGTGGTCTTCCCGTCATCGCTCTTTGTACCGGCTACGACAAATCCTCTCATATCAATATAATTTTGTCTCGCCCAAAAGCTGATTGGGGCCGCCGTTAAGTAGCTTTACCACGGCTATGCCGTCCGGAAAATAATCCACTATATTAAGGCACCCGTAGTCCTGCTCAAAAGAAAAGAACCTTTCAAGATTTACACCCATTACAGGGCAGAGTATTACCCTGTTCACCCCGCCGTGGGCCACCAGACAGATAGAGCCTCCCCTGTGCTTATCAATGAGCCCATTCAGCTCCGGCAGGACCCGTTCGCTTAAGTCCTGCAGGGTCTCGCCGCCCTCAATCTTATCTGTGGCAAGGTTCGCAAATGTGAAACCGCTGTCCTCTGGAAAGCGTTCCGTGGCCTCCTCTCTCGTAAGTCCCTCCCATCTTCCAAGATGCAGCTCCCTGAAAGCCGGAAGGCTCTCCGAACTCAGCCCCAGGGCCCGGCCAATTATCTCCGCGCCCTTCTCAGTCCTCGTAAGATCGCTTGAGTAAAGGGCATTAATAGACCTCTCACTTAAGAAGGCGGCCATGCGGGTCATCTGATCTACGCCCCTCTCTGTTATATCCACGTCATGGTGGCCGTTGTAGCGGTACTCATGATGATTTACTACCTCGCCGTGGCGTATAAGATAAAGCCTTGTGTATGGCATTGTGTTGGACTGCATTTAATTGCCTCTCTTGTCAAACTGCTATTGATAAAAGAAGGAGTAAAAAAAGCGCCTCGGAGACCTCGGCCTGAAAGCCAAAGACATCGCCTGTCACTCCGCCAAGCCTTGCCTTGAAAAAAAATGAGAAAACAAGAGCAAGGCCACCAATAATTGCAAGGAATAAAAAGGCCCAGAGCCCAAGCCAGAAAAAGAGAATCGCAAGGGTGATGATCGTCGCGATAAAAAATTCCCTCCCGCCAATCTCTGTAACAGCCTCACCAAGCCCGCCCTCAGTACGGGCATAAGAAGACCACCGGGCAAGGGGAACAACAGACCATCTTCCCGCAACAGGCCATAAAAAAAGAGCCGTTAATAAAAAGGCCTCCGGCATGGCCCCAAGGGCCAGCACCTTTAGGGCTATAATAAAAAAAGTAAATACCACGCCAACTGCCCCGGCAGCAGGGTCACTCATTACCTCAAGCCTCTTATCCCTATCACCGCCGCAGGCTATCCCGTCAACAGTATCCATGAAACCGTCAAGGTGAAAGCCCCCATTTGTAAGGGCAAGTATGAGGACAAGAATGCACGAAAGTACGCCCCCCCCGAACCAGCGGCCTAACACAACCCCGCAGACAACAAGTATCAGACCCTGCAACGCACCTACAAGAGGATAATAAGAGACCGAGCCGGTGATGTCCTTCGCGCTCACCTCACCGGTACGCCCCAGAGGGATAATCGTTAGGAACCTCACTGCAAGTAAGAGTTGTCTCAACTTATAAAAACCTCCCTACTTTCTTTTGGAAAAAAGAAAGTAGGACAAAGAAAACCAATTGCCCGCACAAAGCAACTGTTGTATGCAACGCATGCTGGCCGCGAAGTACCTCTCTGTCTCACCGGACAGACAATAAACTTTCTTTTAGAAAAAAGAAAGTTCGCAAAGAAAACCAACGGGGGATGAGCTTGATTCCTCTTAATACACCTATGCGCCCCACGTGGCCTTGCAGTCTGGGCTCTGCCCACCATTCAAGCCCCATGCTCCTCTGATACCCCGGCCTCTCCAAAAGTTGCCATCTCGTTGTATATCTTCAGCCCCGCCTCTATCATGGTCATGGCAAGGGCCGCCCCGGTGCCCTCGCCGAGCCTGAGGTCAAGATCAAGAAGGGGCCTTGCCCCCAGACGCTCGAACATAACAGCATGCCCCCTTTCCACGGACTTGTGGGCGTAAAAGAGATACTCCGCAATGGAAGGAGCAAGCTCAAAGGCAGTGAGAGCGCCTGCCGTTGAGATAAAACCGTCAACTACTACGGGAACCCTTAGCGAGGCCGCACCTATTATAAGCCCGGCAATGCCCGCTATCTCCGGCCCCCCTACCTTACTTAGCACATCCAACGGGTCCGAGGGGTGGGGCTTATTGACCCTGAGGGCATCCTCAATAACACGTATTTTGTGTCTGTGTACGTCCTCGTTTACGCCCGTGCCAGTGCCCGTAACCTCGGCAGGTTCACGCCCCGTAAAAGCCGCCACAATAGCGCTCGATGGCGTGGTATTGGCTATGCCCATGTCCCCTGTACCAAAGATGATGCCCTTGGCAGCGTGTTCGCGGGCAAGCTCTATTCCAACCTCCACACACCTCATCGCCTCATCCCTTGTCATTGCAGGGCCCTTTCGTATATTGGCGCTTCCCCTCATGACTTTTCTCTCGATAAGTCCGCGAGGAGAACCAAAGTCGCAGTTAACGCCTATATCAACTACTGCCACCCTTGCACCGGCATGACGGGCAAGGACGTTTATCCCTGCCCCGCCCCTTAAAAAATTAAGTACCATCTGCTCCGTCACCTCGGGAGGGTAAGCAGATACGCCCTCCTCGGCCACGCCGTGGTCAGAGGCAAAGGTGAAGATTATCTTCTCACTGATTACGGGACGAAGCTCCCCAGAAATGGCCACAAGCCTCTTTGCCGTATCCTCAAGGCGGCCCAGACTGCCCCTTGGTTTAGTGAGGCTGTCGAGCCTCTTCTGCGCCTCCTCCAAAAGCCCCCTCTCAACAGGTTTTATGGCCTTGAGGCATTCACTTATAAGTCCCATATATTTACACTCCTGATTTTTTTTTACTTAAGCCTTCCCGGCAGACCTGCCGTCATCAAAAAAACCTCTTCAGCGCGTACGGCCATAGACTGGTTCATAAGTCCCGAAATGTCGGCAAACCTTCTTGCCATGGCGTTCTCCGGCGTTATCCCGCCGCCCACATCGTTGGATACCACTACTACAAAAGACTGCGACTCGGAGAGTGTCCTGGCAAGGGTCTCTATCCTCTCTAATATTTCATCATCTCCAAGACCAAGCCCCATGAGGTTCATAAGCCATAAGGTAAGGCAATCAAGGAGAATTACAGAGCCCTGCTCCATAGTGCTTAAAGAGGCCGCAACTTCCACCGGCTCCTCAACTGTGACCCACTCCTTACCCCGCTCTCTCCTGTGGCGCTCTATCCTGCGCTCCATCTCAGCGTCAAGGGCCTCTGCCGTGGCAAGGTAGACCCTGCGGCCATTACCACGGACCTCGGCATCCTCGCAGAGGTCTCTGGCAAATCCGCTCTTACCACTCCTTACGCCGCCAAGGACAAGGGTAAAACCTCTCTTTTTATCTTCTTTTACCAGAGACACGGTCCCTTCAACCTCTTGATTCTATTGCAAAAGATAAAAAGTTAGTAGTCAAAACCCTTTCGTGCGCCTATACCCTCGTCAAAGGGGTGCTTTATCTTCAGCATCTCAGTAACGTAATCAGATATACGCACCAGCTCCGTGGGGGCGTCCCTGCCCGTAAGCGCCACCTCAAGGGTGGCGGGCCGTGACTCGATAAAGTCTATAAACTCATTGAGCTCTACCCAGCCGCCCTTCAGGACGGCCATAATCTCATCAAGGACAAGGAGGTCTATACCACCCTCTGCAACAGCCTCTCTTACACTCTCAAATGTTCGGGAGATAGCCTCCGAGACGGCCTTTTCATCAGTATTATCTCCGGTAAAAAAGGGGTGCCTGCAGTTAGAGCGCAGGACCGTGACTCTTTCTTGCGCGAAATCCGCGAAAAAGGACTTTTCGCCCGAAGGCGCGCTGTCTTCTTTAAAAAACTGCACAAATAGCACCTTAAAGCCATGACCCGCGGCCCTCGCGGCAAGCCCTGTTGCCGCCGTGGTCTTACCCTTGCCGTCGCCTGTGTATATGTGAATAAGCCCTTTTTTCATGCCTCTTGATTGCTCCTCTAATAAACATCAATGAATAAATCTCAGCTCATCCCGCCATTTCCTGAAGATGGCCAAAAAAAACCACCCCTGCAACTAAAGGGATGGTCCGGGTCTTACGGAAAATGGCGGCGGCGCGCCTTACATTGCCCCTGCATTAACCTTACATTGTCTCCCCCTCATTGGAGCCAGGTTAGAGCCCTTGCGAAAAAACTCTGCGAAGCGGCCACAAATCAGCCCCTTGCGAATCGGCTCCTAAATGACCCTTAGGCGTGAATGGCTCCTCACGCGGCCCACTGCAGATTGAGAGCAGTAAGGGGGGGGATAAATCTGGCGCCAGCCCTCTCCCTCGAAGAGCTTTCACCATTAGTACAGCAGAGGCCTTTGCAACCGGGCAGGTCTCCTGGCTCGCGGGTCTTACGAGGTCTTTCGCCTTCCCGGCCAGGTATGAACGGCCAGTGGCGGAGATAAAGAACTCGTCGCCGCTTACAGTTGCGGGGCAGCTCCCGATTTTAACGGGATTCCCTTTTCACTACTCAGTGACCCGGTATGCGTGGCTTTAGCTTTGATTGCGATTTTAAAATATCAACTTTCAGACCACTTGGTCAAGGCATTTATAGGTTTTTGTGAGAAGCCCGTGAAAAATCACAGAAATCTTTGACACCACAGGTCAAATAGTATAGACTGTTTTCTCTCCTATGTGAATAATATCAGTTCTTAACCCTAACAAAGGGCAGAAATGGAACATTTGCATGATATGACCACGGCCTGGGTAGGTTTTACCGGGTTAATCATCTTCGCGGCCGCCTATATCCTCGTAATATTTGAGGACAAGATACACCTTCGTAAATCTAAACCCGTGCTGCTCTTCGGGTGTACCATGTGGATGCTCATAGGCATATACGAGGCCACCACCGGCGGAAGCGGCGCCGAACATCACGTTAAAGAGCTCGCTGAAGAGATAGCGGAGCTCTTTTTCTTTGTCTTCGTGGCCATGACCTACATAAACACCCTGGAAGAGAGGCTCGTCTTCGAGTCCCTGCGGTCCTGGCTCCTCAGAAAGGGCTTTACCTACAGAAAACTCTTCTGGATAACAGGTGTGCTTACCTTCTTTCTCTCGCCCATCGCCGACAACCTTACAAGCGCCCTTGTAATGAGCACAGTCGTAAGCACCGTTGGCGGCAAGAACAGGCGCTTTATCGTAGCGGGGTTTGTAAACGTAGTGGTGGCAGCCAACGCCGGCGGGGCCTGGAGTCCCTTTGGCGATATCACCACCCTTATGGTCTGGACCTCCGGCAAGGTGGAGACCCTGCAATTTTTAGAACTCTTTATTCCATCTGTCATCAACTGGGTAGTCCCGGCGGCCATACTCTTCATGTTTGTTCCAAAGGGAACTCCCTCTGGCAGCGATGAACGCATTGAGATGAAACCGGCGGCGAGGTTCATGATCTTTCTCGGCTTCCTCACCATAGCCACGGCCGTAACCTTCCATCAGGCCCTTGGACTACCGCCCTTCCTCGGTATGATGACGGGGCTCGGGCTTCTCATGTTCACGGGATACTTTGTCAAGAAAAGGGCGCACCATAAGACCACTGAAGATCAATTTGATATCTTCCGCAAGATTGAGCGCGTGGAGTTCGATACCCTGCTCTTCTTCTTCGGTATCATCACCGCTGTGGGAGCCCTGCAGTACATGGGCTACCTCGTGCTTCTTAACCATCACCTCTACGAGGGTTTCGGCCCCACCACGGCAAATATTGCCATCGGCGTATTCTCATCCATAGTGGATAACATCCCCCTTACATACGCCGTTATCCAGATGGACCCGCATATGGGGCTTGACCAGTGGCTCCTCATCACCCTTACGGCGGGAACGGGCGGAAGCCTTCTATCCATAGGCTCTGCCGCAGGTGTTGGATGCATGGGTGTTCGCAGAGACATGTACACCTTTGTGGCCCATATGAAGTACGCCCCCATAATAGCCGTAGGGTACGCGGCCAGTATACTCGCGTGGTACGCTGTAACGCATATTCTCTTTTAAAAAACTCCCTATCCCGGTTTACCCATAAAACGGTCTATGAGCTGAGAGGCCCGTTACCCTTTCTGTACCTGCTATCCGCCATTGAGACCTCCCCCTCACCGATATTGAGGAAAGTATCCACCTGACCACACATAGGCAGGTTTCTATCTCCCCTGCCCAGAGCGCTTGCCATCCCTCAGCCTCGCTATATTCTCCCTTACCTTTTTTCTCTTAATCCCCTTGAAGGCTATTACGATGAGCGTCAGAAAGTCGCGTTGCTCTTCGCCCTTTAGAGACCTGTATAGGGATGCCAGAGTGCCGGCATGGCCGTCTTCAAGGACCTCCATGGCCTCTACATCACTCATAAAAAAATAACCCGGCTCCACGCCCAACAGCTCGGCGAGCTTAATCAATTCTTCAGTGGTTAGAGGTATGCCGCCCTGCTCTTTTCTCACATAGGTAGACCTGTTCACTCCCAGACACTTTGCAGGGACGTTCTGGCTGAGTCCGCGCCTGGTACGCAAGGCCTTTAGACGTTTGAGCACTATGCTGAGTCCGCTCATAATAGTATCGCTGCTCCAAGTATGAAAGGCAAGGGATCTCTGGAGAGAGATGACGACTAAATGAATTGTGATTGTAGCGGGGCAACTCCCCGCTTCTGACGAGAGAAAATGTTCTAAAGATGGGTGTTCATCTCTAAGATGGATTACAAGCTTACTGCGGTAACTTCTTGAGTTGTGGATGAAAGAGTTGACTGGTCAGTAGAAGCTGAAAAAATACTGACGTGAAGTACATACTATACAAAAAAAAGAGCCTTGTCAAGCAAAAATCAACCAGCGGTTTCATAAGGACACTTTTGATTTATTTCGCCTCTCTTCAGCCCCCCTTCCAGAGACCTTTATTTGAGAGTTGTCCATTAGGCCGCTTTATAGTATTATCTATCCATTGTGGGAAGACTCCTAAACCTATATATATTTACAGAGATGCTGGCTCCCTTCTTTCTCTGCCTTGTAGTCCTTACCTCCACGGCCCTTCTCACAAAGACCATAAAGCTCATAGGGCTCATCGTGAGCCAGGGGCTGGGTTTGAATTTTGCCTTCTGGTTCATTCTCTCAGTGCTGCCGTCTTTTCTTATATACACTATACCCATATCATTTCTCGTGGCCGTGCTTATTACCTTCACGCGCCTCAGCACCGACAGTGAATTTATCGCAATGAAGGCCCTGGGCCTTAACCTCTTTACCATAACAAGACCCGTACTCATCTTTGCCTTCTTTACATTTTCCATAACCCTTGCCTGCACACTCTTTTTATATCCCTGGGGCAACCATAATCTAAAACGCCTTCTTATAGAAGGGGCTTCGCAGAATATCGCCGCCGCCATACAAGAAAAGACCTTTTTTGACAGGCTCAGCGACATTGTAATATACGTTGACCATGCAAACCGGGAAACAGGAGAATTAGAGGGTGTCTTCATAGCCAGAAAAAACCCCTCCGGAAAATCTGATATATTTGTAGCAGAGAAGGCCCTTATAGGCGGTACGGGTGCGGGTTCATCCTTATATATCAAACTTGTGAAAGGCACCTCACAGAGAGAGGATAGCGCCAAGAACTCCTACCATGTGGTGAATTTTTCCAGTTATATCCTCGAGTTGAACTCCTCCGGGCAGGTATTTGGCGACGCAGCGGCAAAGTCCAATAGAGAACTCTATCCTCATGAACTGGTTGCGAGGATTAAAGGCATAGAAGCGCGTGGCGGTTTTACACCGCCCTATATCATGGATCTGCACAAGCGCTTCGCCCTGCCGGCATCTATCTTTATCTTCGGCCTCATAGGGGCAACTCTCGGCATTCAAGGGGTGCGCTCCACAAGGCTTACGGGCTTTTCCATTGCCCTTGGTGTAGTACTGGTCTATTACGTCTTATCAACGGCCCTTGAAGGGCTTGGAGAGAACGGTCTCATAGGCCCCCTGGCTGCCGTCTGGGGCTCTAATATCATAACCGGCCTATTTGCTTTCTATGCTCTGTATATGAAGAGTAAGGATAAAGAGCTTGGCCTGGCGCGACTCCTCTCTATTAAAAGGCCTCATTAAGCATCTGGTTCAGATACTATGATGAAAAGACTGGATAGATATATTTTTACTGAATTCGTAAAACTCCTGCTCCTTACCACAGCAGGGTTCATAACAATATTTATCCTCGTTGACCTCTTTGAGAACATGGATAACCTTGTAAAATTTCATGTTCCCATGAGTTCATCCCTGCTTTTTTTCATCTACAAGATACCTTTTATTTTCGGACAGGTGACGCCCGTAGCCGTACTGCTCTCAGTCCTCTTGTCAGTGGGCATGCTCTCCATTAGCGGAGAGATGACAGCCGTAAGGGCCTCTGGCGTGCGCCTGCTGCGTGTCTTTATTCCGATTATGATTGCCGGTTTCTTCATCAGTCTCTCGGTTATCTTCATAAACGAGTACCTTACCCCCCTGGGGCTCAAAAAAACAGAGGCCTTTAAGGTCCAGTGGTTCGGCAAATCCAGCAAAGGGTCTTTTGGAGGCAATGGGCTCTGGTTCAGGACAAAGGACTCTATAATAAACATAAGGCATGTAAGACCCGGAGAGGAACGCATAGAGGGAGTTACCATATATAAGATAGAAAAACCGTTCCGCCTCGTTAGACGCATTGACGCCAAAAAGGCCCGGTGGACCGGAGACAAATGGATGGTAGAGGGAGCCATTCTCCGCGATTTCAAGGGAGACGGAAGGGTCACTCGCAGAAGGGCCGGTCCTCTGGCGCTGACTAATATCGCGCCCCCCGAAGAACTGGGCGCGCCCGACAACGGTCATATGAGCCTCACCATGGAAGAACTGAAGAGGCTTATCAGGATACTCGATGCCGAGGGCTATGAGACGCACCAGTACAGGACGGACCTTTACTCAAGGGTGGCCTTTCCATTTATAAGTTTCATCATGGTCCTCCTTGGCATACCATTTCCACTGCGAGGCGCCCGCTCCGGTGGCATCGCATCGGGTATAGGGCTCTGTATTATAATAGCCTTCAGCTACTGGATAGTCTTCGCCCTCTCCACAAGCCTTGGCTCCGGCGGAGTTCTGCCCCCTATTGTGGCGGCAATCTTTCCCGACCTGCTCTTTCTTGCTATTGCGTCCTACCTCCTTGCCCATGTAAAGGAATAAACTGAATAAAGCGGTTGACAAGCTCGCACCCTATTGTTACTGTATCTGGATACGTGATGCGGGGTGGAGCAGTCCGGTAGCTCGTCGGGCTCATAACCCGAAGGTCAGAGGTTCGAATCCTCTCCCCGCTACCATGGTGGGCCGGTGATTTCAAAAGATGGAGTTGCCTTAATATAT
>JBHHUW010000044.1:0-12758 GCA_046753945.1 Thermodesulfobacteriota bacterium | reverse complement strand
ATTGAGTTTATAAATTCATTGAAGGCCAGGGTCATCTCCGTAGACGTACCATCGGGGCTGAATAGCTCAACAGGTGCGGTTCAGGGGCCTACCGTAAGGGCCGAGATTACCCTTACAATGGCTCTGCCAAAATTGGGTTTTTATCTCCCCCCGGGTCCTGAATTTACTGGAAGGGTGGAGGTGGCTGATATCGGCATGCCCGCCTCTATACTGAGGGACGAGGCCCTGAGGTGGAACGTCATCTCCGAGCCTATGATACGTTCCGTCATTAAGGCGAGGCCAAGGGAGGCTCACAAGGGTCTTTGCGGGCACGTAGCCGTGCTTGGCGGCTCGCCGGGTCTCACCGGGGCGCCATATATGGCCGCAATGGCGGCCATGAAGGCCGGGGCCGGCCTTGCCACCATAGGGCTGCCCGAGGGCCTTAATGAGATTATGGAGTGTAAGACCACGGAGGTCATGACGTGGCCACTGCCCGAGGCAGATGACGGAACCATAGGTGAAGGGGCTTTTGGAGAGATAAAGAAACTCCTTAATGGCAAGGCCGTCCTTGTGGCGGGGCCGGGGCTCGGAGAGTCGCCTCATATCAAGGCCATGCTCAGGGAACTCTTAAAGGAATCGGCTCTACCCATGGTCCTTGACGCCGATGCCCTTAATAATCTGGCCGGTACTCTTCAGTATATTGCAGAGGCAGGTTCATCTGATAAAGTGCTTACCCCTCACCCGGGAGAGGCGGCAAGGCTCCTCGGGGTGGGCACAGAGGAGATACAGGCAGACCGTATCGGCAGAGCCACGGAGTTAGCAAAGAGGACTGGCTCCATAATTGTCCTGAAGGGAGCAAATACTATAATAGCCTCTCCTCCGGGCGATGTTTATATCAACACCACAGGCGGGCCGGCCCTTGCCACAGCCGGTACAGGAGATGTCCTTGCCGGTATGATAGGAGGGTTCCTGGCGCAGGGTCTCTCCGCACTTGAGGCAGCTATGGCAGCCGTTTATCTGCACGGCCTTGCCGCAGACGCCATAGCCGGTAGGATGCACGGCCAGAGGGGGCTTATTGCCACGGAGCTTCTTGGCGAGGTGCCGCTGGTCATTAACTCCATGACCAATGAGTAAGCCGGATGCTGGAAAGAAGGGGACAAGGGAGGTGGGGGAGGCTGTGAAGGCTGTGACGACGAAAGTAAAACAATATATTACGAATTCCCCCGAGGAAACCGAGGCCCTTGGGGCCATTATCGCAGCCGAACTCAGGGCAGGTGATATTGTAGGCCTTGTTGGCGAGCTTGGCGGCGGCAAGACCTGTTTTGTCCGGGGCCTCGCAAGAGGGCTCGCAATAAGGGGCCATGTAAAGAGCCCCTCATTTAATATTCTTAATATATACGAGGGCATGGCCCGGAGATTTCCCCTCTATCATATAGACCTGTACAGGCTTAGCGGCGAGAATGATTTTTTTGAGGCCGGCCTTGAGGAATATATTTACTCAGAGGGTATCTCTGTAATAGAATGGGCGGATAAGGTTCCAGGGCTCCTTGGGAAGTGCGCCCTTGTGGTGAGGTTTCGTCACAAAGGCGAGACTCAAAGAGAGTTATCTCTGGAGGCAAGGCAGAGGTTTGATTGAAGCGGTGGTAAAAGTGGCTGAGCCTATCTGAAAAATTATTATGACCATTGGTACGGGAGAAGAGATATATGAGAGAGTTTAACCTTGTAGTAATAGGCGGAGGCCCCGGCGGTTATGTAGCCGCCATACGGGGGGCGCAGTTAGGGGCCAGCGTGGCCCTCATTGAGAAGGCAAAGGTTGGCGGCACGTGCCTTAACCGCGGGTGCATCCCGACCAAGGCCCTCTATTACTCGGCCAAGAGGCTGAAGGCAGTTAAAGAGGGTGCCGAGTTTGGCGTTACAACAGGGGACGTTGCTTTTGATATGGCCGCGGCCGTAGCGAGAAAGGACGGCATAGTTGAAAAACTTGTCAGCGGCGTAGCCGGGCTCCTCAAGGGTAATGGCGTGGAGGTAATAAGCGGCACGGGTCTTATAGAGGGTGGCGGCAGGGTAAGGGTTACCAAGGATGACGGCGAGGACGAGACCATTGGCGGGGCCTCCATAATAATAGCCACGGGCTCTGAGCCTGCCATGATACCTGCCTTTAAGATAGACGGTGCGAATGTCATAACCTCCACCGAGGCCCTTAACCTTAAAGAGGTGCCCGGGAGCATGCTTATCATCGGCGGCGGTGTTATGGGCTGCGAGTTCGCCACGATTTTTTCCGCCTTTGGCACGGACTGCATAGTCGTAGAGCTACTTGATAGTATCCTTGCCACTGAAGACCGCATGGTCTCGCGGGTCATAGGAAAGGGTTTTAAGGGCAGCGGTGTAAGCGTACTGACAGGCGTTCTTGTGGAAGACGTCACCGTGCTCGGTGATAAAGAGGTAAAGACCACCTTGAAGGACGGCCGCACCTTTATTACCGAAAAAGTCCTTGTTACCATTGGCAGGGCCTTTAACTCTGCGGGGCTTGGCCTTACTGAGGCTGGTATAGAGGTCGATAAGGGGCGAGTTGTAGTAGACGAGAGGCTTCGGACAACGCTTAAGAACGTCTATGCCATAGGAGATGTAACGGGAAAGATGCTCCTTGCCCATGTAGCCTCTGTGCAGGGGGGGATAGCCGCGGCAAATGCCCTTGGAAAAAATTTGAGCATGGATTACTCGGCCATACCATATGGAATTTTCACAGACCCTGAGATTGCCAGCGTTGGCCTCAAGGAAGCTGAGGCAAAAGAACAGGGTCTGGAAGTGAACGTTGGCAGGTTTCCATACGCCGCCAGCGGAAAGGCCCTTGGCATGGGTGAGACGGAGGGCTTTGTGCAGATACTGGCTGATAAGGGCACGGACGTTGTCCTTGGCGCCTCAATAGTAGGGGGGCATGCCACGGATATTATCGGCGAGGTGGGACTGGCCGTTAAGGCAGGGCTCAAGGCAAAAGATATTATAGATACGGTGCATGCCCATCCTACGCTCCCGGAGCTTGTACTTGAGGCCGCAGAGGACACGCATGGAGTGGCCGTGCATAAGATAGGTAGAAAAAAAAGGTAATTTTTTTTCGTGGATATTATAGTACAGAAATACGGCGGCACCTCTGTTGGGAGCCTTGAGAGGATAAGGCGCGTGGCAGAGCGTGTGGCTGCCGCGGCCCTGGAGGGCAAGTCCGTAGTAGTAGTCGTAAGCGCCATGTCCGGCGAGACGAACAGGCTTATTGAGCTGGCTGCAGGTGCGGCTCCAAACCCCGCTGGCAGGGAGTACGACGTCATAGTCTCAAGCGGCGAGCAGGTCTCGGCAGGGCTTCTGGCCCTGACGCTGCAGGAAATGGGGCGCCCCGCCCAGTCTCTTCTGGCGCATCAGATACCTATACTCACTGATGATGAGCATGGTTCGGCGCGCATAAAGGATATAAACGCCGAGGCGATTACAAAGAGGCTTGCCGAGGGCCTTATAGTAGTAGTGCCGGGTTTTCAGGGGCTCACCCCTTCAGGGGATATAAGCACACTTGGCAGGGGCGGCTCTGATACAACGGCGGTGGCCCTGGCCGCGGCCTTGAAGGCAGAGGTCTGCGAGATTTATACAGATGTAGAGGGAGTCTTTACCACAGACCCGGGGCTCTGCCCTGATGCGAGGAAGCTTGGAAAAATTTCTTACGACGAGATGCTGGAGATGGCGAGCCTGGGTGCAAAGGTCCTTCAGACAAGGTCCGTGGAGTTTGCGAGAAGATATTCCATACCCGTGCTCGTAAGGTCTTCCTTTACTGACTCCGAGGGTACGCTCGTAACAATGGAGGATGAAGAGATGGAAAAAGTAGTGGTATCTGGCATTACATATGAACGGGACGAGGCCAAGATTTCCGTTGTGGGCGTTCCCGACAGGCCCGGCGTGGCGGCGCGGATATTCAAGCCCCTTACGGACGCAGGTATAAACGTGGATATGATAGTTCAGAACATAGGCACGGAGGCCTCCACGGACCTTACCTTTACTGTCTCGGAGGGTGACTTTGATGAGGCCATGGCCCTTACCTCCGAGACGTCAAAGGACATAGATGCCAGTGATGTAATAGGCGACCGCGATATCTCAAAAGTCTCCATTGTGGGGGCGGGCATGAAGAGCCACGCAGGCATTGCCTCGAAGACTTTTGAGGTCCTTGCCGGAGAGGGCATCAATATAGAGATGATATCCACCTCGGAGATAAAGATATCCTGCGTGGTGGAATCAAAATACATGGAGCTGGCCGTAAGGGTTCTGCACAAAGCTTTTGGTCTCGCCGATGAGGCCCCTGCAGGTTAGCCCCGGGGGTGAGGTCTTGGCAGGCAAGCGGTGCGGCCACGGTGAGAGGCTGGCCGGGCAAAGAGGGTTACCATGGTAAAGGATAACAAAAAAATAATACTATACGATACTACGCTTCGTGACGGTACGCAGGCCGAGGAAGTGGCCTTCTCCGTAGAGGACAAGGTGCGTGTGGCCATGCGCCTTGACGAGCTTGGCGTGGATTATATTGAGGGCGGATGGCCGGGTTCCAACCCGCGCGATATAGATTTTTTCAAGGTCATGGATGGCCAATCTCTAAGCCACTCCACCCTTGTCTGTTTCGGCTCTACGAGGCGTGCCCGCGTAAAGGTCAAGGATGATCTTACTGTAAAAAACCTCATAAAATCAGGGGCCCCTGTTGTGACCATTTTTGGTAAATCATGGAAGCTGCATGTGCAAAAGGCCCTCAGGGTCACACTTGCCGAAAACCTTGATATGATAGGAGAGACAGTAGCCTACCTTAAAAAGAGGATGGATAAGGTCTTTTACGATGCCGAGCACTTCTTTGACGGCTACAAGGCTGATGCCAAATACGCCATGAAGACCATAGAGACGGCCCTCGTTGCCGGGGCTGATTACATCGTGCTCTGTGATACTAACGGCGGGACGCTGCCCTTTGAGGTTGCGGAAATTGTGGCCGCAGTTAATGAGGCCCTGCCTTGCCGCCTTGGCATACACGCCCATAACGATGCTGATACGGCTGTGGCGAGCAGTATTGCCGCCGTAAGAGAGGGCGCCTCCATGGTGCAGGGCACTATAAACGGCTTTGGCGAGAGGTGTGGTAACGCAGATCTCTGTTCTATAATACCTGCCCTGCAGTTAAAGATGGGTCTAAGGTGCATAGAAAAGAGCAGGCTCGGAACGCTTCGTGAGACATCGAGGTTTGTCTACGAGATAGCCAATATCGCGCAGCGTAAACACCAGCCTTATGTTGGCCAGAGCGCCTTTGCCCATAAGGGCGGTATACACGTGAGCGCGGTACTCCGAAACCCTCTAACATACGAGCACATTGAGCCCGAGTCCGTGGGTAACCAGCAGAGAGTGCTTGTCTCAGACCTATCGGGGCGCTCTAATATCGTCCGTAAGGCCGCCGAGTTTGGCCTTGACGTGGAGAGTGACTCGCCGGTGATAAAAGACGTGCTCGAAAAGTTGAAAAACCTTGAGAACGAGGGCTTTCAGTACGAGGGGGCCGAGGCCTCATTTGAGCTGCTTATTCAGGCGGCCTTGAAAAAAAAGAAAAGATACTTTAAACTTCACGGTTTCAGGGTTATTGACGAGAAGCGCCCCTCTGACAGGATACCCCATGCCGAGGCCACGATAAAGATAGAGGTGGACGGCGAGGTGGAGCATACGGCCGCCGAGGGCACGGGGCCTGTGAACGCACTTGATATGGCGCTCCGAAAGGCCCTTGAGAGGTTTTACCCGGGACTTCGCGACGTCGGGCTTATAGACTTCAAGGTGCGGGTCCTGGCAGGTCAGCAGGGCACGGCGGCAAAGGTGCGCGTCCTTGTGGAGTCCGGCGACAGTCTGGACAAGTGGGGTACCGTGGGCGTCTCGGAGAACGTCATAGAGGCCTGCTGGCGGGCCCTTGTGGATAGCCTTGAGTATAAGCTCTATAAAGATGAGCAGAACGGGCAAAAGGGGTGCGCCGGGAAAATGAGGCAAAAGAGGCGGAAGAGCAGCAAGACTCAAAAGCCGGGCAGGGCATCTTGAGTGTAAGGGCCCGTAATGATGGCAGGTATCTGGCCTATATGGCCCTTGCCGGCCTTCTTGTCCTCGTGTTCTTTATCTATGGCAACGGCGGATTATCCGGGTCACGGGGCATGGCCCCTGATGGTGGGCAAAAATCCTTTCCCGGCTTTCCCGTGAATATTAATAGCGCCGGGGTGCAAACCCTGGTACTGCTGCCCGGCATAGGCCCAAAAAGGGCAGAGGCCATTATTGCGGAGAGGGAGAGAAGAGGCGGCTTTGCCAGACTCTCGGATATTCAAGACGTAAGGGGTATTGGAAAGCGCAGGTTCGAGGCCATAAAGGATTTTATAATTATAAATCAGAGCGGCGGCGTAGAGGGGCAAAAAGGGTAGCATTCGCCATGCGGGGATTTAATCTTAAGAGATGGGTGGTATATTTTGATTGAGAGATACAGAACGCCTGAGATGGCAGGGCTCTGGAGCCCGGAAAAGAAGTTTCAAAAATGGCTCGACGTAGAGCTCGCGGCCTGTGAGGCCTGGGCCAGGCTTGGTAAAATTCCGGAGAAAGACCTTAAGAAGATTATTAAAAAAGCCAGCTTTGACGTAAAGCGTATAGATGAGATAGAGAAGAGCGTAAAGCACGATGTAATCGCATTTCTCACCTCGGTCTCGGAGTCCATGGGCCCGGAATCACGTTTTGTACACATGGGGCTAACTTCTTCTGATGTCCTTGATACCTCATTTGCCCTGCAGCTCCGCGACGCGGCCTCGATTATCATCACCCGCGTAAAGGCCCTTATGACGGTCCTTAAGCGCCGGGCCTTTCAGCACAGAGATACGGTAATGATGGGACGCTCCCACGGCATACACGCCGAGCCCACCACAATGGGGCTTAAATTCGCCATGTGGTACGATGAGTTCGGGCGAGCCCTCCAGAGGATGAAAGCCGCCCGTGAGGCCATATCTTATGGTAAACTCTCCGGCGCTGTTGGCACTTTTTCAAGCGTTGACCCACGCGTAGAGAAGTACGCCTTGAAGAGGCTCGGGCTGAAGGCCGAGCCCGTGGCCACTCAGGTGGTGCAGCGCGACCGCCACGCGGAGTTTTTCAGCGCCCTTGCCATACTTGCCGCTTCTATGGAAAAGATAGCCGTGGAGATACGCCACCTTCAGCGAACTGAGGTCCTGGAGGCCGAGGAACCCTTTACAGAGGGGCAGAAAGGCTCATCTGCCATGCCCCATAAGCGTAACCCCATACTCTCGGAGAACCTTACGGGGCTTGCGCGCCTTGTGCGCGGCTATGCGGGGACTGCTCTTGAGAACGTTGCCCTCTGGCACGAGCGCGATATCAGCCACTCTTCTGTTGAGAGGGTTATCGGACCTGATGCCACTATGCTTGTTGATTTTATGCTGGTGCGGACTACGGGGCTCCTGAAGGGCCTTGTTGTATACCCGAAAAATATGAAGCGAAATATGGAGTCTTCACAGGGGCTCGTATTCTCGCAGAGGGTGCTCCTGAAACTTACTGAGAAGGGGCTAACGAGAGAGGCGGCCTATGCCCTTGTGCAGAGAAACGCCATGAGCGTATGGAAGGGTAAGTCAAAGGGCCTGGATTTTAAGGGACTGCTCCTTCAAGATGAAGAGATAGGAAAGTATCTTTCCGCCAGAGATATAGAGGCGTGCTTTGACCTTGCGCCCTATGTGAAGAACGTGCCATATATATTCAAGAGGGTTTTTGGAAAGAGCTGAATTTAAAAGTACTTGTTTAAGAGAGGATTTTTTTAAGATGAAAAGACTTGAGAAGCTATACGAGGGTAAGGCCAAGATAATCTATGCTACAGAGGACCCGGAGCTTGTGGTGCAGTACTTTAAGGACGACGCCACGGCCTTTAACGGCGAGAAGAAGGGTATTATCGGCAATAAAGGCGAGATGAACAACGCAATATCCTCTGCTATCTTCCGCTTTCTTGAGGATGAGGGCGTTAAGACCCACTTTGTCAGCACCCTCTCTCCAAGGGAGATGGTAGTTAGAAAGGTGGATATTATCCCCATTGAGGTTGTCATGCGCAACGTCACCGCAGGCTCACTCTCCAAGAGGATGGGCGTGGAAGAGGGCATAACTCTTGAAAAGACGGTCTTTGAGCTTTATTACAAGGACGACTCCCTTGGCGACCCTATGATAAACGGCTACCACGTGGCGGCCTTCGGGCTTTGTACTGCCGAGGACCTTGCAGATATAAAGGAGAGGGCATTCCGGGTAAATTACCTTATGCAGGAGTTTTTCTCGGAGCGCGGCATAACACTTGTTGATTTTAAGCTCGAGTTCGGCAAGACCAGTGATGGTACTATCCTCCTTGCCGATGAGATAACCCCTGACGGGTGCAGGCTCTGGAACAGTGAGACAGGTGAGAAGATGGACAAGGACAGGTTCAGACGCGACCTCGGCTCCGTAGAGGAGGCCTATGAAGAGGTGCTCAGAAAGGTGACCACGTGAAAGCAAAAGTATATGTTACCCTTAAAAAAGGTGTACTCGACCCGCAGGGCAGGGCAGTTCTCGGGGCGCTAAAGCACATGGACTTTGACGAGGTCACTGATGTGAGGATCGGAAAGTTCATGGAGCTGGAGCTAAACGTGCCTCATGGCAGCGAAGATGAGGACAAGAGGCTTGCCGAGATGTGCGATAAACTCCTTGCCAACCCTGTTATTGAGAATTACAGAATAGAGCGCGATTAGCCCTGTTCTTTTTTAGCTGCCAAAAAGGATTTTAATCCCATGAGATTTGGTATTATCGTTTTTCCGGGGTCTAACTGCGACCACGATTGTTATCATGTCCTGAAGCATGTCCTGGGCCAGGATGCGCGGTATGTCTGGCATAAGGACGCCGGCCTTGGGGGCTTTGATTGTATTGTCCTGCCAGGGGGGTTTTCTTACGGTGATTACCTTCGCACCGGTTCCATAGCGCGGTTTTCGCCTGTTATGGACGAGGTAGTGAGGTTTGCAGAGAGGGGCGGGCTGGTCCTTGGCATATGCAACGGCTTTCAGATACTAACCGAGGCGGGTCTCCTTCCCGGGGTGCTCATGATGAATAGAGGACTGAAGTTTATCTGCTCTGATGTGGACCTCAGGGTGGAAAATACTTCCACGGTCTTCACCTCCGGTTATGAGCCCGGGGAGGTAATTTCCATACCCATTGCCCACGGTGACGGTAATTTTTTTCTTGAGGGGCCGGAGTTGAAGGCCCTTATTGATAGAGACGGCGTTGTCTTCAGGTACTCCACCTCCGGCGGCGATGTCTCTCTTGAGGCCAACCCCAACGGCTCTGTGGATAACATCGCAGGAATTATAAATGAGGCCGGGAATGTCCTTGGTATGATGCCTCACCCTGAGAGGGCCAGTGAGAAGATTCTGGGCGGCGAGCATGGCCGCAGGCTCTTTCAGTCCATTATAGAAGGTTTTGCCTTAACGTGAGTTTAGCTGAGCTGAGATTAAAAAGCTTGGCTCATTAGGAGAGTTTTATTTATGATAGAGAAGAGTAACCTTTGCAGGGAGCTTGAGGCCGGAAGGTTTGTGGTCACAGCAGAGATATGCCCGCCCCGCGGTACGGATACTACCGCTTTTCTGGAGAAGGCCCGCCTTCTTAGCGGCAGCATAGTGGCCGCCAATGTTACGGATAATCAGCGGGCCGTTATGAGGCTTAGCTCCCTTGCCTGCTCTGTGCTTCTGCTCCGGGCCGGGATAGAGCCTGTATTTCAGATGACCTGCAGGGACAGGAACCGTCTCGGCATTCAGTCTGACCTGCTGGGGGCCTGGACACTTGGTCTTAAGAATATCCTCGCCCTCTCGGGCGATGATGTGAGCGCCGGGGACCACAGGGGCGCTAAATCTGTCTTTGACCTTGATTCCGTTCAGCTCGTAGAGACCATAAGGGTCTTGAACGAGGGCAGGAATCTTAACGGTAAGGAGCTTCGCGGCGGAACGGGCTTTTACACCGGCGCTGTCGTGGCGCCTGAGGCCGATCCATGGGAGCCCGAGGAGATAAAGTTCGAGAAAAAGATAGCCGTTGGAGCGAGGTTTTTTCAGACTCAGGCCATATATGATATGGAGAGGTTCAAGAGGTTTTTTGACAAGGCCTCGGCAAGTTTTCCGGATGTAAAAATTCTTGGCGGCATCTTGCTCTTAAAGTCGGCAAAGATGGCGGAATTTTTGAATAAAAACGTACCTGGCGTTACGGTTCCAGGCCATTATATAGATGAGCTTAACGCGGCTCCGGACCAGCTGCAAAAAGGCATTGAGATTGCCTCAAGACAGGTGCGGGAGCTGAAAAAATACTGCCACGGCGCCCATATTATGGCCATAGGTCAGGAGCGAAGCGTAATCCCCATCATCGAAGGGGCCTCATAAGGGCGGGCCCGGCTGTGGGCAGTAATACAGCGTGGTTTAGGTGTTTAATAATTCCGGCGGCATCTGAATAGATGCCGCTTTTTTAATCTCAACTCTCTTTATAAAGGGGATGAGCAGCTGAGGTTTTTCTTTCCACCCTCTGCCTATGCCATGTTTTTCATGGAATCCTTGAAATGCTCGAAAAAATCCTCTCCGTGGAGTGGGCGTAAAATTATCCATTTTTTTTCTTTATCCAGTCTTACTTCTACCTCCGAGCCGGGGATAAGTTCGAGCTCAATGAGGTACTTTTCAGGCAGTGCTACCCCTTCAGTACCCTTCTCAATTTTTAGTATTTTTGTCTTCATAGGGCCTTCCCCTTTTATTATACGCTTTTTCTGGGTTGATTTTGGCTCTCACCTCAATAATATAGTAAGTTTCCGTCCTTCTGTAGTCAAGGTTTTTCTATGGGTTCTATGGGTGTTGTGATGGATGTCACAACATCTGGATTAATCCCTGTGATATTATAAAAGAGTATTGACATGATCGGCATTTATGTAATATAAGATTTAAGTAAGAGGCGGCGACTTGGAAAGTATTGCGACGAAGGTAGAAATGTCGGGGGGTGCTTCCGCAAATATGAAAGCGAAGAATAAACGCGGCCTTTTTTCTACGAAACAATTACATCTATCCATAGCAGTCATAGTAGTAGTAGCGCTCATAGGCGGAGTTGTGCTGCAGTCAGCCACCAAGTGGGCGGTCTCATTCTACTCCCTTCCACCGCTTTTTCATGGTCTCATCCTTATTTTTGGTTACCTCTCTCTTATCCTCTTGCTCTCTGCGGTTTTTGTCTACAAGCTCGTAGGCCCATTCAGGCGGCTGGAGTATGAGATGAAGTGCATCTCTTCCGGTGAACTCACGCGCAGGCTCTCTGTGAGGGACGGCGACGACCTTCATGTAAGGCGTTTTGTCATGAATGTAAATGACCTTGTAGGTAAATGCGAGGAGATGAGCAGAGAGTATAACAAGCTCAATAATATCGTGGATACAAAGCTTGTGGAGATAAATGAGGACCTCTCAAATGAGAAACGTGATTTTAGCGTTGTAGGCAAAGAGATAAAGATGCTTCAGGAAGAGATACACGTCCTGCGGGAAAAATGGTAGGTTAGTAGGACGGCGCCATCTCCCACGGCATCTTACCCTTTCAGAATTTTTGTTTGCGGTTTTTTCTAATAAGGCTTAAGATAAGCAGGTTTTTCCTGGTAATTGTCTGCAGGTTTCCTTTTTCAGGTGTGAGCCCATTTCATCCTTCCATACTATTGATTACAGCAGATTGCGCGTCCTGCCTATGATATGGGCTTTGCGTGCTTCTTCATTTTTGCACCCCTTTCTGTTTCTCTCATTTTTTCTTTTCTGCCTTACTTCTACGGCCCTTGCCAATGCCGGTCCCCGTGGCAGGTATGTTCAGGTGCGGCACGTTATTGACGGCGATACCATAGTTACCACTACGGGCGAGCACCTGCGTTATATTGGCATTGATACGCCTGAGCATGGCGAGTTTTTTTTCGGGGAAGCTAAAGCAAAGAACATGGCCCTCCTTGGGGCCGGGCCTGTGAGGGTAGTGGAGTGCAGCAAGGAAAAAAAGGACAGGTACGGAAGGACCCTGGTCTGGGTCTATTCCAAGGGCAGTTTTGTAAACGGCGAGCTTCTTTCCGGAGGCTATGGCAGGGCTCTTATAATTGCTCCCTGCGGCCATGAGAAGAGGGCGCTTCTGGAGAGGCTCGCGTGGCAGGCGCGTAGTCATGGCAGGGGCATCTGGAAAGAGGAGGGCGGTGAGGCGAAAGCCATTCACGTGGTCCCGGCCGAGGCTGCAAGGCATATCGGCGAGATGGTAACGGTTGAGGGGGTGGTTAGCGCTGTGAGTGAGACAAAGAGCGCCGTATATATGGATTTTGGGCCCTCGGGGAAGAGGGCATTTAAGGCTGTAATTTTCAGCGCCGCTCAAAAGGCTTTTTCAGATGCCGGTATAACGTTTGCCTCTTATTCCGGGCAAAAACTCTCTATAACGGGTATTGTGAGGCGATATAAAGGGGGAACAGAGATAATTATAGTCTCTCCCGGGCAGTTGCGGCCTTAATTTAGAGGTTTTAACGGATAATAAATCTTGACTTACAGAGTTTTTATATAGTATAAATTATGATTAATTTAGTGTAAAAACATACTAGTCCCGGGTAGCTCAGCTGGCAGAGCAGGTGGCTGTTAACCACCTTGTCGGGGGTTCGAATCCCTCCCCGGGAGCCATAATTAAAAAGGGCCCTTATGGGTCCTTTTTTATTATGTTTTTGAGGG
>JBHHUW010000043.1:0-12894 GCA_046753945.1 Thermodesulfobacteriota bacterium | reverse complement strand
CTATGCCGTGAAAGGTGCCCAGCCACAGGTCTCTTGATGCTGGGCCCAGGAGTCTGCCAAGGCGGTCCCGCATCTCGGACGCCGCCTTGTTAGTAAAGGTAACGGCAAGGATCTCCCTTGCAGGCACGCCTCTCTCTTTTATGAGCCAGGCTACCCTCGATGTAAGGACCCGCGTCTTGCCGCTTCCCGCGCCGGCGAGGATAAGTATGGGGCCGTCGCCAAAAGTGGCGGCCTCGGCCTGCACGTTGTTAAGTTTCTTTATAAACATTTTTTTCCGCTTTTCCTGTTTTTTCCGCTCTCATGTATCCTGGTTTTTTATCTTACGTCTCATCTCATTGCATGGCAAGAGGAGGAGGCTTTTTGAGTAAGGCACGGAATAATCTTTAACATAATTACATTGAAAAGTTAAATGGTGATTTGTCGTGACCTCTCTATTTCCCATCTATAAGGCTTGCCTCGGCCTCTTATTTTTGTTAAATTCACGCCATGGGAATAAGTCTGATATTCGCCTCTTCCGAGGCGGCCCCCTACTCCAAGACAGGCGGCCTTGGCGATGTGGCCGGCGCCCTTCCCGCAGCCCTGTCAAGGCTTGGCTGTGACGTATCGTTATTTCTCCCTCTCTATAGAGAGACGCGCTTGAAGCACATAGAGATAGAGTCCACGGGCACCCGGATAGTGGTGCCCCTTGGCAGGCGTATGATAAGGGCCGAGGTCTTCAGGGCGCCGCGCGGGCCGGTTAAGACCTTTTTCATCTCCTGCGACGAGTTCTATGACAGGAGCTTTCTATACGGCCCGCCTGAAGGCGATTACTTTGACAACCTCGAACGATTCACCCTCTTTTCAAGGGCAATGCTTGAGGCCGTATCAGCGCTGGGGCTTGATATCGATGTGCTGCACGCCAATGACTGGCAGACAGGCCTTCTGCCTCTGTACATCAAGAACCTGTACAGAGGGGAGGAGCGCTTTCAGAGTACAGCAACGCTCTTTACCATACACAACTCGGCCTTTCAGGGGCTCTTCCCGGCAGATGATTACAGCCTGCTGGGTCTTAGCCACAGGCTCTTTACCCCGGCAGGCCTTGAGTTCTGGGGTAAGATAAGTCTCTTAAAGGCCGGCCTTGTATCGGCTGATATCGTAACCACGGTAAGCCCCGGGTACTGCCGCGAGATAAAGACGGCCCGTTACGGCTATGGCCTTGAGGGGTTATATAAGGAGCGGAAAAAAGACCTCTATGGCGTGATAAACGGCGTGGATTACAGTGAGTGGGACCCGGCCATAGACCCGCTCTTACCTGCGCAGTACTCGCCTTATGATATGACCGGCAAGGGGGAGTGTAGAAAAGCCCTGCTACGCACCTTTGGGCTTAAGGCACTGGAGAGTACAGCCGTGGTGGGCATGGTGACGAGGCTGACCGGGCAAAAAGGCATTGACATTGTCATAAGGGCCTTGCCAGAGCTTATGAAGCTGGATATGACCCTTGTCATAGTGGGCACGGGGGATAAAGAGATCGAGGCAAGGCTAAGGAAAGTAAGCGAAAAATTTCAGGGAAGAGTGGGGCTTAAAATCGCCTTTGATAACACCCTTGCCCATCTTGTAGAGGCGGGCAGTGATATCTTCCTCATGCCCTCACAGTATGAACCCTGCGGGCTCAATCAGATATACAGCCAGAAGTACGGCACAATACCCGTGGTTCGGGCAACAGGCGGCCTTGACGATACTGTGCGGGATTATACCGCGGAAAAAAATCCTACTGGTTTTAAGTTCAAACGCTTTGCTGCTCCTGCCCTTGCCACGGCCCTCGGCAGGGCCGTAGAGGTCTTCAAGGACAGGAAAAAGTGGGCAGAGCTGCAGCAGAACGCCATGAGAGAGGACTTTTCATGGGAAGTATCGGCAAGGAGGTACATGGAGCTCTATGGACTTGCCATGGAAAGACAGGGTCTTGGCAGGGATATGCGCGGTAAGAAGGTCAGGATGGCCAAAAAAGCAAAAAAAAGCTGAGCCAGCCGCCGGTCTTGCTTCGCTGGTCTCCCCTCCGTCCTGCTCTTAAATGGAGAAGCATAAAGAATGTACAATAACGAGATACTCGTCTTGCAGCACGTAGCCTGCGAGGGGCCGGGTCTTATCGGGAGTATTGCGCTGAGTAAGGGTTTTTCCCTTCGCACCATAAGGCTCTTTAATGGTGAGAAGGTCCCTTCTGAGCCTCGCCGCTACTCTGCCCTTGTTGTCATGGGCGGCCCCATGGGCGTATATGACGAGGCAGAGTACCCTTACATAAGTCAGGAATTGCGCCTTATCGAGTCTGCCTTCAGGTTAAGGATACCCGTGCTCGGGGTCTGCCTCGGAGCGCAGATGATGGCGCGGGCAGCCGGGGGAGAGGTCTTTAGCAAAGGAAAAAAAGAGATAGGTTTTTATAGTATCAACCTTACCCCTGTCGGGCAGAGCGATCCCCTCCTTCTTGGTCTTCCCAGTGAGTTAACTGTCTTTCAGTGGCACGGCGATACCTTTAATATCCCGGGAGGCGCGAAAAACCTTGCATCCTCAGAGGCCTTTCCAGACCAGCTCTTAAAGGTTGGGACCAACTCCTATGGCCTTCAGTTTCATATAGAGGTAACTGAGGCCATGGTGCGGGACTTTCTTGCCGCCGGCAGTGAGGAGCTTAAAGGCGCGCCTTACATCAAGGCCCCGGAGGTTATTTTACGTGAGGCCAGCGAGCTCCTGCCTGCTATCCACGGCCATGGGCGGGCCATAATAGGCAGGTTCCTGAGACAGATAAAAGAACCAGCCGGGCCATGCAGATAGGCGCTCCCTCCTTAGAGAGTATGTCTTGTCCGGGCCAATCCTTTCAGAAAAAAAATTTCCCCTTTTGTATCCACTCCTTCCCTGCAGCCACAAAAAGTCGCAAGACCTGATTAAAAAATAGGCACACATCCTTTAATCCAACCTTTCTACTGTTGTATCCATTTCATAACTATCTGTAAAGACAGGCTTTTTGCGCCTTCATCTCTTCTGGCACTGAAGTTGCAGTATTAGTAGTGCACTGGAGTGGAAGTTTACCTTTACCTGTAGCCTCCTGGTTTTAAGGGGGGGAGGAGGCTATGGGTAAGGGTCTGCAACAAAAAAAACAGCAGAGGGAGAGTTGAAAATGAGAAAGAAGATTGGACAGAGGTTTGCATTATTTATTCTTGGTTTATTAACGGTCTTTGCGGTGCCGGCCACTGCGCCTGCCATTGAGGTCTCAGCCACGGCGGGCCTTGATATCATGACCGATTACGTCTGGCGTGGTCAGAGGCTGAGCGACGACCACGGCGTTGTACAGCCCTACCTTGAGGCGAGCTATGAGGGAGCAACTGTAAATTTCTGGGCAAATGAGGACCTTGGTCTATCTCAGCATACGGAGACGGACCTTACGCTGAGCTACAGCCTATCCTTACAGAGGCTCTCTGTTGATCTGGGTTACATATACTATGCCCTTGACGGCTTTGACGACACACAGGAGCTTTTTCTTTCCGTTGCCTACGACATAATCGGTTCTCCTTCCATAACCTATTACGGAGATTTTGATGAGGGCCGCGGCAGTTTTGTCGTTGTCTCCATCGGTCACTCCCTGGATTTGCCAAATAATATGAGACTGAGCGGCGGATTTTCGGCCGGTGTAAACTTCCAGAACGCCATAATGGGTCTTGACCGCAGAGGAGAGAGGTTTACGAATTTTTACAACGGTGAGGTCTCAGCCTCACTTGCCATACCCATTACAAAGAATCTCGCTGTAGAGCCAAAGGTAGCCTACTCCTTTGCCCTTAACTCCGATGCCAGGACTGCTCTGGCCAGCGCCAATGTTGATGGCGATTCTGAGACGCTCTACGGAGGCATTGGTATCAGTTTTTCCTTTTAGGCACATCCAGGGAATTTAATGCACCTGACTGTAAGAAGGAGTCTTTGTGAAGAAGATAGTGGCAGTAATAAAACCTTTTAAGATAGATGAAGTGAAAGAGGCCCTTAACGAGATTCATATTGAGGGCATGACCGTTACGGAGGCGCGTGGTTTTGGCCGCCAGAAGGGTCACAGCGA
The DNA here is from genome assembly GCA_046753945.1 of Thermodesulfobacteriota bacterium. Taxonomy (GTDB): domain Bacteria; phylum Desulfobacterota; class GWC2-55-46; order GWC2-55-46; family JADFVP01; genus JAJRZX01. The sequence continues at coordinate 8,825 of JBHHUW010000043.1, read as the reverse complement.
GTTATACCGCGGCGCAGAGTATTCAGTGGATTTTATCCCCAAGCTGAAGGTAGAGGTTGTTGCTGCCGATGAGCTGGCGCCACGCGTTGTAGAGGCCATAAGTGCCTCGGCCTCTACGGATAAGATAGGTGATGGCAAGATATTCGTCCTGCCCGTGGGAGATGTCCTGAGGATAAGGACAGGCGAGCAGGGTGATGATGCCCTGTAACAAGGGCATTCAGCCCATGAAAAGAGAGAGGATAATATTATGAAGATAGAAAAATTAAGGAGACGCGGCTCAGAGATTGTGCTGGCGTCCATTGTCCTGCTCCTTATGCCGGTGAGCCTCTTTGCAGAGGAGGCTCCTGCGGCCATAAAGAGCGGCGATACGGCGTGGATAATCACATCAACGGCCCTTGTACTCCTTATGACACCGGGTCTTGCCCTCTTTTACGGGGGCATGGTGAGGGAAAAAAACATCCTCTCAACCATTATGTACAGTTTTTTCATCCTCTGCCTCATAAGCGTTCAGTGGGTTCTCTGGGGCTATAGCCTGGCATTCGGCCCGGGAGGCGGCAGCATTATGGGCGGCCTTGGATACCTGGGGCTTAACGGAGTTGGCATGGAAGCCAAGGGGAGTATACCCCATTATGTCTTCATGATGTTCCAGGGCATGTTCGCCGTAATAACCGTGGCCCTAATTACAGGAACCTTTGTGGAGAGGATGAAGTTCAAGGCCCTTATTATCTTTGCCCTCCTCTGGGCCACCATTGTATACGACCCTCTCTGCTACTGGGTATGGGGCGGCGGCTGGATTGGCGCCTCGGGGGCCCTTGATTTTGCCGGCGGCACAGTGGTGCATATAAGTTCTGGCGTATCGGCCCTTGTTGTAGCCCTTGTTATTGGAAAGAGAAAGGGATATCCGCGTACGGCTATGCCCCCGCATAACCTGCCCATGACCGTGCTGGGCACGGCCCTTCTCTGGTTCGGGTGGTTTGGTTTTAACGCCGGCAGCGCCCTTGCCGCTGACGGCGTGGCGGCCCTGGCCCTTGTCACCACAAATACCGCCGCGGCATCGGGCGGGCTGGCATGGGTCTTCTTCGAGTGGGGCACACGCGGCAGGCCCACGGTACTTGGCGCCGTATCAGGCGCCGTTGCCGGGCTTGTGGCCATAACCCCGGGGGCGGGGTTTGTAGGGCCTGTCTCGGCGATAATCATAGGTTTTGGAGGCGGAGCGCTCTGCTTCTTCGCGGTGAGCTATCTTAAACCCTTGCTTGGTTATGATGATTCTCTTGACGTTTTCGGCATACACGGTATGGGCGGCATATGGGGAGCGCTGGCCACGGGGCTCTTTGCTTCTCTTGGCGCAAAAGGCCTTTTCTTTGGCGATACGCACCAGTTTGTGGTGCAGGTAATAGCCGTTGCGGCAACCATTGTCTTTGCCTCAGTCTTCACATTTATCATTCTTTTGGTTGTAAAGGCCATAGTTGGACTTCGCGTCTCTGACGAGGACGAGGTCATGGGCCTGGACCTCTCCGAGCACGGTGAGAGCGGATATACGAGATAGGTACTCGTGTATTAAGCACAAGACTGACGCCGCAGGTTTTAAGCTTGCGGCGTCTTTTATCTTGCAGAAAGAAAGGCCCTGAAAGGTTCATAAAAGAAGTCTCTCACCTGCAGGTAAGTCTCATACCGCCGCTACAGAGGGGCCGCCCTCTCTCCCCCGTCCCCGGCGTCTTTTGTCCCTCTTTTTCGCAAAGCACCCTTCTCTGGTTCCCATCTATCTTGTCTTTTCCATGTTTTCCTGTTATTATGCCTATTATTTATGCAGATTTATGAGGCGGCCCCTGATGCAGGAAAATTCCGTTAATATGTATGAGGATATTATAGACAGCTTCATGGGAGGCGTTGTCTACATTGACCTCTCCGCGAGATTGCTGGTCTTCAGCCAGGGGGCCGAGAGAATATCAGGTTTTTCACGCAAAATGGCCCTAAAGAGGCCCCTGCAGGAGGTCTTTCATCGTGATTCATGGTTTACGGCCATTATGGAGGAGACCCTCAGCGGTGAGAGGACCTATACAGAGCACAAAGGCGTAATCCACCGCAGCTTTGCCGCCCCCCTGTCCGTCACCGTTACAACCGGCGTGGTCTTCAGTAAGGATGGCAGCGTGGCCGGAGCCCTTGCCTTCATAAGGACTCCCGGGGCCGGGGCCAGGGCCCTTGAAGGACTCTCGCCCCAGGGGGATGGGCTCTCAGGCATGAGTTTTTTCGCGGCCAGGCTTGTCCATGAGATACGAAACCCCCTTGGCGGCATAAGGGCGGCGGCCCAGCTGCTCTCACGAAAGACCTCTGAGAGGGGACTTACCGGGTACACGGATATAATCATCAGGGAGACAGACCGCCTTGATACCATGCTCAAAGAGGTAGCGGCCTTTACCGCGCCTCGCAGAGATGTAAATAAAGAGATAAACATTCACAGGCTCCTTGATTCCGTAATATTGCTTATTCTTGGAGATAACCACGGTGTTATTGTACAGAAGGAGTATGACCCCAGCCTTCCTCATGTATCCGGTGATGATGGCGCGTTGGTGCAGGTCTTTCTTAACCTCCTGAAGAATGCCGCAGAGGCGGTGCGCGAGGACGGCCGCATCACCGTGGTTACGAGGATTATGACGGATTTTTACATGTCCGGGGGTTCGAGAAGGGCGGCCCGCATGGTCTCCGTAGAGATAACAGACAATGGCTGCGGTATAACGGAGCAGGATATGGAGAAGGTATTTACCCCTTTTTTTACTACGAAACAGGGCGGCAGCGGTCTTGGCATGGCGCTCTCATTAAAGATAGTAAGGGATCAGGGAGGGTATCTTAAGATTGAGTCAAGAGAGGGAGAGGGCACACGGGTAAGGGTACTACTTCCTGTAGCTCATCTGTAGCGGTCCATAACTTAGGATTTCAGAGGCGTGTATATCATGAAGAGTAAAGTTGTTTTAATAGCCGATGACGACAAGAGCATACTGTGGCTCCTTGAACGTTTTTTTTCTGATAAGGGATTTACGGTCCTTAATGCCGGGGAGGGCCTTGAGGCCGAGGCCCTCCTGGGCTCTCAAAAACCCCATATCGCCCTTATTGATATAAATATGCCCGGTAAGGACGGGTTGCAGATATTAAGGGATGCGCAGGCAGCAGCCTCGGAGACCTCCTTTATCATCATGACCGCCGAGTCTACTATGGATAATACCGTGGAGGCCATGAAGTTAGGGGCCTTTGATTACATCTCCAAACCCTTTGATCTGAACGAGCTTGAGATAATAATTGAGAGGGCCCTTGGTGACCTGTCTATGAGAAAGAAGCTAAAGAGGCTGAGCACCAGACTGGATGAGACCATTGCCGAGGCCACGGTTTTTGTAGGGAAGTCCCGCGCTGTTCAGGAGGTATTTAAGACCGTGGGCAGGCTTGCCGCAAGCTCTGTTGATGTCATGGTCCTTGGCGAGAGCGGCACGGGCAAAGAGCTTATGGCCCGTATTCTACACGCTTCGAGTCCGCGAAAAGACGGTCCTTTTGTGGCTGTGAACGCCGCTTCCGTGCCCACGGGGCTTATGGAGAGCGAGCTCTTCGGCCATGAGAAGGGGGCCTTCACAGGGGCCGTAGAGGCCCGGCCCGGAAAGTTTGGACTTGCCGATGGCGGGACCATCTTTCTTGACGAGGTGGGGGATATGAGCCTGGACCTGCAGGCAAGGCTCCTTCGTGTCATACAGGAGAGGGAGTTCTATCGCGTTGGCGGGAGCGCCCCCGTTAAGGTGGATGTTAGGATAATTGCGGCCACTAACCACGATATGGAGGCCATGGTCCACGAAAAGACCTTTAGAGAGGACCTCTGGTTCCGCCTCGGTGGCATCACCATTACCATGCCGCCGCTTAGAAAGAGAAGATCCGATATAGAGCGTCTTGCCGAATACTTTCTTGAAAAATTCTGCGCCGAGTTCAGGTGCGGGCCCAGGACCCTCTCGCCAGGGGCCCTTGAGGCCCTGAGACACTACCGCTGGCCGGGCAATGTCCGCGAGCTTGAGAACGTTATAAGACGGGCCGTGCTCCTCTCCTCTACAGTGGAGATACTCCCATGCGACCTTAATATCACCGCAGGTGAGCGGCGCGGTGATTCCCTTGAGAATATTATAGCAACAAGGCTGAAGCCCTTTGTGGAGAAGACGGATATGAAGGGCAGGCAGGATATATATGACCTGATTATGCCTTTCATGGAGAGGCCGCTGCTGCGTCTTGTCCTGGAGAGGGCAGGCGGGAACCAGCTGCGTGCCGCCGAGGTCCTTGGAATTAACAGAAATACACTTCGAAAAAAGATAAGGCTCCTGGGTATAGACAAGAAGGGGGGCAAGGGTTGATGGGGGGTAGGGCAGGGGAGAGATGGGGGAGAAGTGGGGGTGATGGAGGGAAAAGCCCCATAAGGGGTCTTTACGCCATAGTGGACGCCGGAGTGGTGCCTCTTGAGAGGGTTAGGAATGTGGCAGAGCAGTTGCTTGGCGGCGGTGTAAAAATACTGCAGCTTCGGGCAAAGGGTGTGCCGGGAGGTGAGTTTCTCACCATGGCTTGCCAGCTAAGAGAGCTTACCTTTAAGAGCAAGGCGTTATTTATCGTAAACGACCGCGTTGATATTGCAATGGCAGGAGAGGCCGACGGTGTTCATCTCGGCCAGGATGATATTCCCGTGGAAGAGGCGAGGGCCCTTCTCGGGGATAAGTATCTAATAGGGTTCAGCACGCATAACCTCGCTGAGGCGGCAGAGGCCCAGGGGACAACAGCTGATTACGTATCCTTCGGGCCTGTTTTTGCTACTACAACCAAGGAGGACGCGGAACCAACGCTTGGAATAAAGGCCCTTGAAGAGGCCCGTGCTCTTGTTAAAAAACCCCTTGTGGCTATTGGCGGCATAAGAGAAGAGACTCTACCCGATGTTATTTCCCATGGAGCTGACGCAGCGGCCATTATATCGGATATACTCCATTGCCCGGATCCGGGCGAGAAGGCGGCTCGCATGATATCCCTTTTTAAAAAGAGCCGTGACATGGCCTGAGAGAGGGGGATAGAAGGATACAGGTCTTCTCTGCAGCCCCATGTGGTTTCAGTTCAGCCAAGGCAGTTATCCCTTGCTCATAGGGGCCTCAGTCAGAGTCCACGAGAGAGAATGCCGGGGTCTTATCTTTTTGCGATGGAGAAAATACGGCTGAGGAATCTTTTGCTCTGGCTCTGGGGGGCCCTTTGCCTCTCACTCCATGATACTGGCGTGAGTTTTACGAGTTTCATCTTGATGAGACTCTTGTTCATGAAGAGCGGTGTGACAAGTGAGCGGAGGTATGTGTTATCCACTGCCTTGATGGAGTTACTGAGGTCTTTTCTCTTTTTCAGCATAAGCCCGGCCATCTTCAGGGCGTCGAACTTGGCCCGCAGGAATACGCCGGGTTTTTTCTGTCTCAGACCAAAGTAAATAAGGTCAGCGGTAAAACCAAAGAGCATCTGCGGCAGGTTTTTCAAGAGCAGTGATGCGGGAAGGTACTTCATGCGGAGAAACTCCATATTCCTCTGGCTGTAATATATTCCCGTGGCGCTGGCCCTGCCGATGGAGTGACCGACTTCGTGGTAAACAACGGCTTCGGGCAGATAGAGTATCTTCCAGCCGGCTATCTGGGCCCTCATGCTGAGGTCCGTGTCCTCGCACTGGAGAAAGAAGTCTTCGTCAAAGAAGCCTATCTTATCGATCATCTCCCTTCTGTACATGGCCGCCGCGGCGCAGGCGCTGAAGACGTACTCGCGTTGTTTGTATCTGCTGTTATGGGGGCTCTCGCGTTTAAAGACCCTTAAGGTGGAGAGAAGGATATCACCGGCGCTGTCAATGGCGCTGCCATCCCAGGTGAGAACGCGTGAGGCGCATATGCCGGCCTTTGTATCTCTATCGAGGTTTTCCGTGAGCTCCTGCAGCCACATTTCTGCTGCGCGGGCGTCGGGGTTAAGAAGGGCGATATACTCGCCGCGGGCATGACTGAAGGCAATATTGTTGCCACCGGCAAATCCGCGGTTTTCTTCAAGGTATACAGTTGTAAGAGGATAAGTGGAGACAGCTTTAAAGGTCTCGACGCGGGCCTTTGTCTCATCCTTTGAGGCATTGTCAACGAGTACTACATCAAAGTCGCGGTAGGCCTGTCTGTTAAGTGACTCAAGTACGGCAGTTATGCTCTCAGAGGATTCATAGGTAACAATAAGTACACTTACGCGAGCCATGCTGAGTCTCCAGGATGAGTGAGTCCACTTGCCGTAATAAAACGGTGCTCTGTATGAGGCGGGTCCCCAGTGGTACGGGCCCGGCCTGTTACGGCAATAACGATTGTAGTAGGATGTATAACAATCCTGAGTAATGTCTTGGCGCCAAGGGTCTATCTCGCGATAGTATTACCCTTCATGGCAACGCTGCCATGTCTTACCTCGCCCCATCATCAGGACTATTAACCAGTATAATAGCACATCGGTGTCAAAAAAACAACTCATCATTTTAATTAGGCCATTTTATTGACATTTTAGCGGTTTTTATGTAAGTACAGCAGAGTCTTGGTGATTTTTGTCATATACATCCATTCTCTTGTTGTTACAATTTCCGCATAATCTTAATTAGAAGGAGGAGTATAAAAAGATGGAGAGCATACTTGACGTAAGACCCCTTGTCCCGAAGGAGCGCCATGCCGGGATATTTAATACATTCAAGGAGTTGGCGCCGGGGGATTCATTTATCCTTGTTAATGATCATGACCCCAGACCGCTCCTGTATCAGTTTCAGTCCGAGCATAGAGGCGAGTTTGAGTGGTGGCCTCTGGAGCGCGGTCCTGAGGCCTGGCGTGTAATGATAGTAAAGAGGCAGACAAAGGCAGTGGAGCGCGATGTTACGGATTATATGCAGGAGGACCACAGGAGGCTCGATAAGATTTTAGAGACCTTTCAAAAGGCCAGAGAGGGTGGTGAGTGGGAGAAAGCCCTTGGGGCCTTCCTGGAGTTTGATCTTGGGCTTAGAAGGCACATTCAGGCCGAGGAGGAGGTGTTATTTCCTCTCTTTGAGGAAAAGACGGGTATGACAGATGGAGGTCCCACCTTTGTGATGAGGATGGAGCATACGGATATAAAGGATACTCTTCAGAGAATCCTGACCGCAACAGTGGCAAAGGACGGCGAGGCCGCTGCCGGGGCCACAGAGATGCTTATAAATACCCTTACAGACCATAATATGAAAGAAGAGCATATACTATATCCTGAGTCTGACTCCTTCTTTTCTGAAGCAGAGCGTCAGGACTTTATCAACAAGGCGCAGGTCCTTTAGGTAGAGTTTTTTTTGGAAAAGGTATTTTAGGTAGTACGTTCAGAGCCATGCCTCTCTCTCGCGAGAGGCATGGCTCTTTTTTGTTTTAGATTCGCGGGGCGCAAGGCGCATAATCAATGGTATTAAGTCTGTCCCCCGTTGGTTTTCTTTGTCTTACTTTCTTTTTTCCAGGGTAGCGTTGGAGCAAGGTGTATATTCAATGGTATTAAGTCTGTCCCCCCGTTGGTTTTCTTTGTCCCACTTTCTTTTTTCCAAAAGAAAGTGGGGCTTTGTCTTACTTTCTTTTTTCCAAAAGAAAGTAAGGTACACCGGGGATACCTTTAATGGTCTTGTGTTTTTTCACAAAGTATTCCATGGCGATGGAGCCGCGGTACATATTCTTAAGTATAGTCTTATCACCAACTACTCTTAAGGCCTGCACTTTTTTTCTATCTCTTAATATGGAGAATATATTACCTGCTACGTTGATGAGGGCCTTAAGCACGGCGCCGGCCCGTCGGGGGTTCTCACCTGTAAGGGCGTAGACCATGGTTGCCGCCTCAAGGACGAGCCTTACGGGCAGGATGGTGAGCAGTCTTGCGGAGGAAGTATTTTTCAGGACCATGACGAGGTTATTCCTGTGGTTAAGGTAAAGATGGGTAGTGCTTTTTCTGTCCATGCCCGCGCTTCCAAGGTGAAAGACGCGGGCCTCGGGCACATATATGACCTTGTACCCCATGAGCTGGACTCGCCAGGCAAGGTCTATCTCTTCCATGTAGGCAAAGAAGGAGGCGTCCATGAGCCCCGCCTCTACAACGACGCTTTTTCTCGCGAAGAGGGCGGCCCCTGAGGCCCAGAAAATCTCCGTGCTATTTTCATACTGTGCTTTGTCGTACTCGACTTCGTCAAAGACCCGGCCTGCGGCAAAGGGGTAGCCAAAGTGGTCTATAAGGCCGCCTGCGGCCCCGGAGTACTCGAAGCGGTTTTTCTCGTTTATGGATAGAATCTTTGGTTGGGCAAGGGCTATGGTAGCGTCAAGTTCGCATGCCCGCACCAGCGGAGAGAGGCAATCGGAGTCGAACTCAAGGTCGTTATTCAGCATAAAGAGATATTTGCCCGAGGCCATCTCAATACCCATGTTGCAGCCTCCGGCATAACCGGTGTTGGTCTCGCTGAAGATGAATTTTTTATCGGGGTGTTTTTCTTCCAGCGCCGAAAGTGCAGCATCCCTTGGGCTGTTGGATATAATGATGACCTCCAGGTCGGGGTACTTTATAAACCTAAGAGATGAGAGGCATTCCCTTAGGAGACCCGCCTCTCCGTAGTGGATTACAATGATACTGACTTCAGGTCTTTTTTGGCTCATAGCGGCCTTTTTGCCCTCCTCCTCTTCATATCCACCCCGAGGTAGATTATAAGACCCGCGAGAGTGAGCATGCAAGACCAAAACCCCACGAGGAAAGTCCGCGGCCTGTAGACAAACTCCACCTTGTGA
>JBHHUW010000042.1:0-13148 GCA_046753945.1 Thermodesulfobacteriota bacterium | reverse complement strand
CCCGTTGGTTTTCTTTGTCTTGGTTTCTTTTTTCCAGAAGCAACGCGGGAGCACAATGTGTCTTAAGTGGCATTCAGTTCATTCCCCCGTTGGTTTTCTTTGTCTTGGTTTCTTTTTTCCAGAAGCAACGCGGGAGCACAATGTGTCTTAAGTGGTATTTAGTTCATTCCCCCGTTGGTTTTCTTTGTCTTACTTTCTTTTTTCCAAAAGAAAGTAAGGGTTATTTGCTTTGCTTCATATACCTGAAGAATTCGCTCTTTGGTGTGAGTATAAGGGTATCGTCCTCTCCGAGTGTCTTCTTATATGCCTCCATGGTTTTCAGGAAGTAAAAGAAGACGGGGTCTTTGGTATATGCCTCGGCATATAGTTTTGTAGCTATGGCATCGCCCTCTCCGCGAAATACCTGAGCCTTTCTTGTGGCCTCGGAGAGTACAACCGTCCTCTCCTTATCTGCTTTGGCCCGTATAGCCAGGGCGCGTTCTTCGCCCTCGGAGCGGTATCTCTTGGCCTCTCGCTGCCGTTCGGCTCTCATACGCTCGAAGACGGCGCGTTCGTTCTCAGGCGGCAGGTCCGCCCGTTTAATCCTCACGTCACGCACCTCGATGCCAAAGGCCTCTGAGGCCACGTTGGTCTTTTCCGTGACGGTCTCCATGAGGGAGCTACGTGTCTTGGAGACGATATCCACGAGGTTGTGCTTTCCAAGCTCTTCTCTGAGGTTGGAGAAGATTATGTCATCGAGCCTTGCCTGCGCCCCTCTCTCATTACGTACGCTCTTATAGTATTTCAGCGGGTCTGTTATTCTCCACTTGGCGTAGTTGTCCACAACAAGGTTTTTTTTGTCGCGCGTAATGATGGCCGAGGGCGTGGCATCGTATATGAGGAGGCGGTTATCGAAGTAGACGACTTTTTGTGTAAAGGGGGTCTTAACGTAGAGCCCCGGCGCTGTTACCGATCTTACGGGCTTACCCAGCTGTATAATGAGGGCCGATTCGCTCTGGTCCACTTTGTAAAAGGCCTGCGAGCCCAGGAAAAGTATGCCTATGATAATGATTATAATAAGGCTGGAGGCTTTTTTCATTATTTCCTGCCTCCTTTGGATTTGGCGCCCTTATCCCCAAGTGGCAGGTAGGGGAGGAGGTTTTTCTGCAGCTCCTCGTCCACTATGTATTTGTCCACGTCCCCAAGAACATCTTCCATGGTCTCTATGTATATCCTCTTGCGCGTAATGTCACGAGCCTTGCGGTACTCTTTCAGTACCTGAAGGAATCGGCTCACATCTCCTTTGGCCTTGTTGATATTGGCCTCTTTATATGCCTCTGCATCGTTTACTATTTTCTCGGCTCCGCCCTTGGCCTTGGGTATGATGTCGTTTCTGTAACCCTCTGCCTGTTCCACGGCCTTTTCACGGTCTTCTCTGGCGCTGGCCACGTCCTTAAAGGCTGCAATGACCTGTCTTGGCGGCAGGACATCCTGAAGCTGAACGGCCACTATGCTTATGCCCGTGTTGTATGTATCCAGTATATTCTGAAGGAGCAGGCGCATCTCCTGCTGGACCTGGAGCCTGCCCTGCGTGAGGATGTCATTAATAAGTGTCTTGCCCACCACCTCGCGCATTGCTGCCTCGGCGGCGTCACGGATGGTCTTTCTCTGGTTTCTCACGTTGAAGAGAAAGCCCACGGCGTCTTTTATCTTGAACTGGACGATGAACTCCACGGCCACGATGTTTTCGTCGCCGGTGAGCATGAGGGCCTCCTGGTCGATGGTGGTGTATCTGGCCGGAGGTCCGGGGTCGATGGTCTTGAAACCCACCTCTATCCTGTGGACCTTGGTTACCTGGGGTTTTAAGACGTTATCCACAAGGGGTATCATGAAGTGGGGGCCCGGGTTGGTGGTCTTTATGACCTTGCCGAACCGTCTTATGACGCCTACCTCTTCGGGGCCTACAGTGTAAAAGGAGTTCACGGCGATAAAGACTATGCCGATGACCACGATAACAATACCGAGGGCCGGCACGCGCTGCTTGAAGTCTTTAAAGAAGTCCCCTGATTTTTTTAGCACGGCATCCAGGTCTGGCGGCCGGTTGCCGGGTCTTCTGCCTCCCGGCCTTTTGCCGCTTCCGCCGTGACCCCAGGGGCCGTTGCCATTTCCATTTTCCATATTATACACCTCTCTCCAAACGAATAGCCTACACGCTTTGGGGTGTGATGTCAAAGTGTAAAAAAACCTCTTTTTCTGCCTCTCCCTCGCGTCTCTCTGCTGTCTTTACCGGTATAGGCCGCAATTGGGCGGAGGAGCTGCATTCCGCTCATGGAGCACAAAGTCCTTATATGCCATCACCACCTCCGAGGATAGCCTTGAGTTCTCTTAGAAGCAGCCTGTTCTCCACGGGGTTTTTCAGGGCAACTCGAAAAAAGTCCTCACCAAGCCCCCTGATATTGGATAGGTCCCTGATGAGAAGGCCCTTCCGAAGGAGCAGGTCTTTCAGGCGAGGGGCCGTCATGGGCTCATTATCATTGCCTGCGTACCCTGCCCCGGAGGTGAGGCGAACCGTAAAAAAGTTAGCCGCAGAATCGTAGACCTTGAGCCCCGCAATGTCCATGAGTCCCTCCCTCATAAGAGGGCCTTCTCTCTTAAGCCATTTACGGGTCCTGCTGATGTATGAGGAGTCGCCAAGAGAGGCGACGCCTGCCACGGCGGCCGCCGAATTTATTGACCAGGTTGCCAGGGCGTGGCGGAATGTCTCTACAAGCCCCCTTGCGCCTACCATATAACCGAGGCGCAGCGCCGCAAGTCCGAAAAACTTTGTCATGGAACGAAGTACTATAATATGGTCCTGCTGCGAGGCCTCTTCTGCCATGGAGTGGTCCTCGTTAAAGTCGATAAACGCCTCATCAATGAGAAGCCGGATGTTTTTTTCCCGGCAAAAGCCGGCTATCTTGAGGAGGTTCTCTTTTTCTCTGAGCCTTCCTACGGGGTTTGAGGGGTTGGCAATGTATAGTATCTGGGGGCGCTGCTCAAGCAGGGCCTTTTTCAGTCTACGGGGGTCAATGGCAAAGTCTTCGTCTTCCTTAAGTAGAAAGGGGATTACTTCTGAGCCAGCACGGGCCAGGGCCGGTGCGTACTCGCTAAAAGCAGGCTCCACTATAAGGGCGCGTCCCGGGCGTAAGACCTCGGGTATAAGATAAATAAACTGCGTGGAGCCATTTCCGGCGAGGATACTCTCCTCTTTTATGCCGAGATAGGAGCCCAGGGCCTTATGCAGTGCTTTTGAGCAGGGGTCCGGGTATGCAGCCAGGAGACGCTCGTTATCAATGAGTTCCATGATAGCCTCACGCGCCGCCGGAGCCGGTCCCTCCGGGTTTATGCTGGAGCTGAAATCAACCAGGTCCCCGGGGCGTTGGCCTGTCTCTTGAGAGGCCCCCCATATATCGCCGCCATGCTCTATTTTCATTACCAGAAAGTATATTATAGACAGTGGTTCTGTCAAGGCACGATTCTTCTGCTCATGGGCCCAGCTCCTTGAGAGTCATTTTTTATACCGCAATGTATGGAGCTTTGGCAGGGCCTCCATATTTTTTAATCTGCAGGCCCGTATTTTTTTTGGCGGGCAATGCTTTTAATATGAACTCATCTCTATTTATTGTATAATATGTATAGAATACTTCCCATCCATGGAGTCAGCGCCTCGCGCCCCGGATTTTGACGGCCCCATTAAGGCCAAGGGTCTTTACTATGAAGATACTCCCCTACAGGTCTCCAGTGCGTCTGGTCATCATCATGACCCTCTCTATCTACGCCGTGGAATTTTTCGTCATGATGGTGCTGAAGCGCTTTCCCCTGGCCTCGCCCGTTATGGAGGCCTTTATAGATTCAACCCTGCTTATCACCTTTCTTGTGCCCTTTCTCTTCCTCTTTTTATTTAGACCCCTTATTCTCCATATACGGGATAGACAAAATGTAGAGCGCGCCCTTATAAAGGAGCGTGACAGGGTGCAGAGGTATCTTGATGTTGCCGGGGTCATGCTCGTAGTGCTCAACCGTGACGGAACAGTAAGGCTTATCAACAGGAGGGGCTGTGAGATACTGGGCTGCGCCGAGGAGGAGGTGCTGGGGTCTAATTTTTTCAAGGACCACATCCCGGAAAAATACAGGGAAGAGGCCCTTGGCGCCTTTAACGAGGTCTTTAGCTCCGGCGGCCATGGCCCGGGGGAGTCTTACGAGGGTATTATAGAGACATGCAGCGGCGACGAAAGGGTAGTGCTCTGGCACCACAGGGCCTTGAGTGAGAATGGAGTTATCCGCGGCGACCTTGTCTCCGGCGAGGATATAACGGAGCGCAAGAGGATAGAGCTCTTTCTAAAAGAGAGCGAGTCAAGGTTCCGCCTTATTCACAATACGGCCTTTGACGCCATAATTATCGCCGACAGTAACGGCCATGTCACCGAGTGCAACCCCGCTGCCGAGGAGATTTTTGGTTACCCCCACGGCGAACTGACGGGTGTGCCTCTACTTGACCTCATGCCCGAAAAGTACAGGGAGGCCCACAGGGAGGCTTTTAAGAGATTTCTGGAGACAGGGGTCTCACGCATACACGGCAAGATACTGGAGCTTGAGGGCCGCAAAAAAAACAACGAGGACTTTCCCGTGGAATTCACGGTGAATAGCTTCAGCCTCGGTGAGAGGGTCTTTTTTTCCAGCACCATCCGCGACATAACAGAGCGTAAAAAGGCCGAAGAGGAGAAGGAGACAATACGGCTTCAGCTTAATCAGGCCCAGAAGATGGACGCCATCGGCAGGCTTGCCGGAGGTATTGCCCATGATTTTAATAATATTCTGACCACCATAAGGGGTAATGCCGAGCTTACTATTGAGCTGGTGGGAAAGTTCGAGGAGGCCCAGTCAAATCTTCGTGAGATAATCCTCTCTGTTGCCCACGCGGCCAAGCTCACGCGCCAACTCCTTATATTCAGCCGCGGCCACCCCTTTGAGCTCCTTCCCATAAATCTGAACTCAAGTGTTGAGAGCCTTCTGCTGATGATGAAGAGGCTTCTCGGCGAGGATATAGAGATAATCACATCCCTTCAAGAGGGGTTATGGACCGTGCGCGCAGATGAGGGAAGCGTGGAACAGGTGCTCCTTAACCTCTCGGTAAACGCCCGGGATGCCATGCCCGGCGGGGGCAGGCTTACCATCTCCACAGAGAACGTGCCCCCTGGAAGCGCGAATCATCCAGGTGCCGGCCAGGATGGCCAGGTGGGCGAGGTATGCATCACCGTAAGGGACACGGGAACGGGTATAAGTGAAGATGTTATGCAGAGAATTTTCGAGCCTTTTTTCTCCACCAAGGAGACGGGCAAGGGTACGGGGCTGGGGCTCTCTGTGGTATATGGCGTCGTAAAGCAGCATGGCGGCTGGATAGATGTGGAGAGCGCACCTGATAAGGGCAGTGTCTTTCGTGTTTTTCTTCCGGCGGTCTCAGATGTGCACGAGGTGCATGGCGAGACAGAGGCGGTAATTCATGAGGGGCTTGGAGGAGAGGGCAGACGGGTCCTGCTCATAGAAGACGATATTCGGGTGCGCTCCGTTGCCGTTGATGCCCTGAGAGAGAACGGCTACACTGTCTTTCAGGCCGGCAGCGGCGAGGAGGCCATGGAAATTTTCAGGGGCGAGGCCGAGGGCTTTGACCTCATTTTCAGCGATGTAGTACTGCCCGATTGTAACGGCGTGGATCTGGTTGAGAAGATTATTGAAGAAAGACCCGCCGAGAAGGTTCTCCTTACAAGCGGATATGTGGGGGATAAGGCCCGCTGGGACTTGATTAATGAGAGGGGGTACAGATTCTTGCAAAAGCCCTATTCACTTGCCGACCTCTTTGAGACGGTAGACTCAGTCATCAGGGGCGGTACTTAAGCCCCTTGATGACTGAGTCTTAGAATTTATTTGCGATTACGCGCCTTCCAAAGGGCCTTGCCCCGCCATTGAACCATCCGCTCTCTCGCCCGCTGAAATGCTTATCACGGCCTATGATGATGTGGTCCTGAACCACAAGGTCCACGGCAATGGCCGCCCGGTGAAGTATGCCCGTTAGCTGGCGGTCTACGGCAGAGGGGGCAGGGTCTCCGCTGGGGTGGTTGTGGACGAATATGACGGAGTGGGCGTTATTCTTGAAGGCCCTCTCTATGACCTTTCTCGGGTAGACTACGGTCTGGTTGATGGTGCCTTCGTGGAGGGTCTCTATGGCAAGGAGCTCGTTCCTTGCGTTGAGGAAGAGGGCTATGAATTTTTCTACCCGCTCGCCCGAGAGAGAGAGGTTCAGGTATTCCAGGACGTCCTTTTTTGTGCTGATAACGTCTTTGCCCATTATCCGCTCGCGCAGATAAAGAGTTGCCATCTCCTTAAGGAAGCCTATAAGCACAACGGCGTTCTCTGTCATGCCCTCTACGACCCTGAGCTCATCGCAGGTGGCGTCGAAGACACCGCGGAGCCCCTTAAAGGTCTTCAGGAGCCTCTTTGCCACGGGGCTTACATAACTTCTCGGCATGGCGTATGTGAGGACAAACTCAATAGTCTCGTGCTTCTGAAAGCTATTGAGGGCAGTCTTGAGGAATCGCGCCTTCAGTCTCTCTTTATTCTCTCCCGGGGAGGCAGTTGCCGTCATTTTTTTGTCCTTTTCCATATAAGATTCTTGCCCTCGGGGTTGTCTTTCAGGGTCATTTCCTCACTTTTGCGGACGTCTCTATCTCCCCGGGCAATGCTCAACTTCACCTGACATCATGTATAATCACTGTAATTACCTATATTATATAAGAAAAAAAGTCTTTTGTACCCTGTACCAATGTACAGTAGACAACCTTATATAATATAACGTTTTGTGTATTTATTAAACTGTCACGAGTGTCAGTTACGTGAAAAGTCAGTTCCTGTTAAAAAATATTCATGGAACTGATTGTACAGGAAGAAGGGTTTTTGATAAAAACCCTTTCTGCCTACGAAGAGATGGAGCAGGGCTATCGCCTTAGGCATGAGGTCTTCAGCAAGGAACTCCGGTGGGCCCCTATTGCTGAGGACCGGCTGGAGGTGGACAGCTATGATAGCTTTGCCAGCTGTATCGGCGTATTTGACGCCAACCAGGAGCTCCTGGGTTACGCGCGTCTTATTGATTCGCCAAAACCCTTTATGATTGACAAGGAATTTGCCAACCTTACCACAGAGGAGGATAGGGTTCAGAAAAGCAGGGATATGGCCGAGGTTACACGCCTCTGTGTGCAGAAGAAAGGTAGAAAGGCCGATTACATCCTCCGGATCTCCAATCTCCTCTACAAGGGTATCTATCTCTGGAGCATGAACATGGGGGTGAGGCACCTGGTGATGGTAGTGGACAAGAGGTACTTCCGACTCCTCAGGCTGACGGGTTTTCCTGTAAAGTCGGTGGGAGACTTTGTGGTAATGCCCGACAGCGTGCAGGCCGCTGTTATAAGTCTGGATCTGAAGGAATTCAAGGCAGTGGGCGAGGAGAAAAGGCCGGAGTTTTTCAGATGGATTTCTACACAACCAGACCTTGTTCCATCGCCAGAGCTATGGCATGGGCTTTATTGACGGCATTGAGCTTGTGTTCTATGTTCTGAACATGGAACTTAACCGTCCTCTCGCTGATATTGAGTATTATTGAAATCTCCCAGTTTGTCTTGCCCTCCTTTACCCAGGCAAGTACCTCTCTCTCTCTCATAGATAGACCCATGGCCTTTTTACTCTCTATGGCGCAGACCCTCTCAAGGGCTAAATGCACATGGGGCACCAGTGTGTCCAGTATCTCTTTATGACGCCCACTGAAGCGGTTGCTGCCACCGGAGAAGGAAAAGAGGCTCGCAAGTTTCGAGGACGGGCCCATGAAGCCCGCGGCAACGCCGTACTTCAATCCGAAGTCTCCGGCAAGAGACATGAAGGATATGTCGTCCTTGTCTGTAAACTGCTCCGTGGCCTCTTTCCAGAAGAAGCTCTTTTCAGAGATCATGTTGTGACGCACAATGGGGTCTACCTTGTAGAGCTCCTTTGAGGCGTAGAGCTCCATCCACTGACCGGGGTAATCAAGGTTGAATATCTTCTTTACGCTCGTGAGCTGCCCGGAGCTTATGGCGCCAATGCCGCAGATGCCGTGGTCGGCGCATACGAGGTCTTTTATCCTCGCGATGAGCCCTCTCAGATCAGAGTCGTTCTTGCAGGCAAGGCTGCTGTGAATTATATCGAGGATAAGGGTAAGTTCCGTTCTGGATAAATCTCTGTAACCCATGCAGTTCTCCTTCCCCGTGGTGAGTGTTTACTGGATAAGAGGCCTTGTTGCACTTATTGTTTTTCTCTCGGAAGGGTCGTCCCCCGAGCTCTCTGTAATAGCCATGTTCAGGTGAAGAGTAAGTGCGTTAAGAACGCCTTTATGCCGCTCATTGAATGCATCTTCTGCCGAGGCGAAACAAAAAAGGCTGAACATGCCTGTAGCAGGTATATAGACGCTTGAGGAGATGCCGTGTTTAAGGCCGTAGGCATCGGCCCAGTCAGTCACTGCCCGCGCCTTCTCATCGTCAATGTCTTGTCTTATATTGGACCATAACTCCGGCTCTGAAAACTGCATGTGATAGCGTACTACGGGGTCGTATCTGTACAGTCCTTCCTTGAAGTATAAGTTGAGCCATTCGCCGGGGTATCCGGAATCAACGATGGTCTTTATCTTGATAGCACCATTTTCGTCAATACTGCCCATGCCGCAGACAGCGCAATCAGCCCTTAAGAGATCTTTTGTCCTCGTAAGGAGGGACTCGGCTGTCTTATGAGTATGGCAGATGCTGAGCTCATCAATGAGTTCAAGAATGGAGATAAGTTCCTGTTTTGGAAAATTCCTTGCTATGCTTAACATAAGAACATGTTCCCTTTCTTAACGTGCCCATATAGAATGCCATATTCTTTTATTTTTATCACTAAAAGTGGATTTTGTAAAGGCCCAAGACGATTTTTTTCGGCACTTACTCTGCCGTGTCCCTTGTCCTTGTCTGCCTTCTCTCATCCACGCTCTTTACGGAATGACACTTGAAACAGTTGCGTATGGGAAAGGCCACCTTGTCGTGGCACCTGCCGCAAAATTGCCCCTTCCATATGGCAAGCATGGATATATTGGTGGCGCCGGCCTTTTTTTTGAACATCTTTGGGTGGCAGGGGGCGCAGTCAAGCCACTCGTTATGCGCCGAGTGAGGAAAGTTAACGTCTGCCATGAATTTGAGCTTGCTCCTGATGAGCACATCTTCATTGAAGGCCGGCCTTGTTGGGACGGTCTTGCCCAGTATGCTATCTTTCGGCGAGATCTTACCCTCTCTCATGGCCTGTGCCCAGTCTACAAAACCGTACTTGTCCTTTGGAAGATACTCAAGGGGTATGACAGAGGGGGTGGGGTCCATTACCCCCCATTTATCGCGTGTAATGGTAGCGCCCTCCTGCTTGTCGTAACCCTCTGCCTGCCTGTCTTCAGGGGCGGGCATCATGGGCCTCTCCCCGGCAACGGCGCCAAGGGCGACCAAAGTTGTAAAAAAGAAAAGAATGTTTAAGAATACCCTTCTCAAAGATACCCCCCTTACTTTCTTTTGGAAAAAAGAAAGTAAGACAAAGAAAACCAAATTGGGAATTTGTTTATTGCCTTTTAACAATTTTTTAGCCCCACGGGACTCAAAGCTGGAAAAAAGAAACCAAGACAAAGAAAACCAAAATGGGAATATTCCTTATTGCCCTTAAACCTTCGCCATGCGCCCCCTTGTTGCTTCTGAACAAAAACTCTGACCGCGCCTCTGTTTATTTTACACTCTCTTATATCTCGATAACAAGGGGAAGTATAACGGGCCTTCTCTCTATGGTACGGTTGAAAAATTTTCGAAGCGTCCTCTTTATTTCTTTCTCCACCTCAAGCTGCTCACGCTTTGTCTCGGTGTTCAACTCCCCAAGGGTACTGAGCACAATGGCCCTGGCCCCCTCAAGAAGTTCAGGGCTCTCATCCTTGAAGGCAAAACCCCTTGTGATTATATCAGGGCCGTAGATGACGGTCCCTGTTGTCTCGTTAATGGAAAGCAGCGCTATGACCATACCGTCGCGGGCAAGGTGACGTCTGTCCTTCAGGACCATATCGCCTGTCTCACCAAGGCCTTTTCCGTCTACAAGGACGCGCCCCGAGTCTACGGTGCCCGTCTTTTTGGCAGAGTCTTCGGTTATCTCCACCACATCACCGTCTTCGGCTACGATGATGTTTTCTTTGGGGATGCCCACGCTGGCGGCAAGCCTTGAATGGAGTACAAGGTGGCGGTACTCGCCGTGAACGGGCATGAAAAACTTCGGCCTGGTCATGTTGAGCATTATCTTCAGCTCTTCGCTGCTGGCGTGGCCCGAGACGTGAATTTCAGATACTTTTTCGTATATCACCGTGGCTCCCCGCCTGTAGAGGTGGTTCATCATGGCGGTAATGGCCTTCTCGTTACCTGGAATGAGTTTTGAGGAGAGGATTACAGTATCGCCCTCTTCCACCTTTATCTGCTTGTGGTTGTCCATGGCCATGCGCGTAAGCGCGCTCATGGGCTCTCCCTGGCTCCCTGTTGTAAGGAGAAGGGATTTATTTTTGCCAAGATTTTTGAGGCTTTTCATATCAACGATAAGCCCCTCCGGGGCCTTAAGATAACCGAGCCTCATGGCTATCTCCACGTTATTAACCATGCTTCTGCCGTTAAGTATGACCTTTCTACCGCATCGCACGCAGGCGTCAAAGACCTGCTGCATGCGGTGTATATGGGAGGCAAAGGTAGCAAGGATAACGCGCCCTGTGGCCGAGCGCAGTATCTCCTCGATATTGGCGCCTACCTCTTTTTCCGATAGCGTATAACCGGCTTTCTCCACGTTTGTGGAGTCAGAGAAGAGTGCGAGGACCCCGCGTTCGCCATATTCGGAGAAACGGGCGTAATCAATGACCTCGCCGTCAACAGGCGTCTGGTCTATCTTAAAGTCCCCGGTATGTATGACTACACCCACGGGCGTGGTAATGGCAAGTGAGCAACCATCTACAATAGAGTGGCTCACCCTCAGGAACTCCACCTCAAAGGGGCCTGTAACCACACTGTCTCTTGGCCGCACCATCTCAAAGATTGTATCTTCGAGCATGTTGTGCTCCGCGAGTTTGGCCTCGATTAACCCCAGTGTGAGGGCAGTGCCGTATACAGGGGCATTCACTTCCTTTAAGACAAAGGGCAGGGCCCCGGTGTGGTCCTCATGGCCGTGGGTTATGAAAAAGCCCTTTACCTTCTCTTTATTCTCGATGAGATAGCTTATGTCGGGGATAACAAAGTCTATGCCCAGCATATAGTCCTCGGGGAACATGAGCCCGCAGTCCACGACGATGATGGTATCTTCGTACTCCATGGCCATCATGTTAAGGCCAATTTCGCCGAGCCCGCCCAGGGGTATTACTTTTAAAGCGCTTTTTTTATCTTCCATTACCGTCCTTTTGATTTCCTCTTTATTTATATTCTCATTCACTGACCACGCCGACGTGGGAAGAAGCCTTAATGCCGCAGCAGCCCCTTTATGGCCTCCAGCGTCTTTTCCATGAGTTCCTCATCGGTCTTGCCTTTTGGTGAAAAGGGCTCTCCTATGGAGAGCGTAGCCTTTGCAGGCGCCATCATAAGGGAGCCTTTTTTCATAATATCTTTCGTCCCCTCTACGGCAAGGGGCACGATATCCGCGCCGCTCTTTCTCGCAAGGAGGAATGCACCTTTTTTAAAGGGCAGCAACGTGCCCGTGGTGCTTCTTGTGCCCTCTGGAAAGACCAGCACAGAGGTGCCGTTTCTGATTTTCTCCGCGGCCAGGAGGAGGCTCTTTAAGGCCTTTTTGGAGTTTTCCCTCTCAATGCCTACGTATCCGGCAAGGGTCATGGTCCACCCCACAACAGGTATGCTGAAGAGGCTTTTTTTCGCCACCCAGCGGAATTGCCCCGGGATGTAGCCCTGCAGAACAGGTATGTCAAAGGCCCCCTGATGGTTGGAGAGAAATATCTTGGGCCCTTCTCCGGTAATGTTCTCCTGGCCCGAGACCCGCACCCTTACGCCGGCAAGGGCAAGGATAATTCTGCACCAGAAGGCCCCAATTGCATGGACCATACGGCCGCTTCTGTCAACAAGAAGTGAGAGCAGGATGATGGAAAAGAGTACGCCTGTTACGGGAAGCCCGGCTGTCCAGACCAGAATTGATCTTAAGTACATTTTTTTACGTGTCGCTGATTTACCGCCGGGGCTGCGCATGGCCCCTCTTTGCTTTTGAGGCGTTCATCGCCCTTAACTGAATTTTTTAACGGGTCCGGAGTTACTGATGGGGCCGTCTACGGCCCCGGTGCGCCTTCAAGACAGGGACTGCCCTTAACTACACAATAAGATTCTACTTTTTTACAAGATGTAAGTCAATTTTTACTTTAAACCATATTGGGCAAAAATAATATCATCTTGACTTTGCGTGTTATACTGATAAATTATTTATACGCCTCGCGCAGCCCCCATACACACCTCTCTCCAGTCCGCTTACGTTGGGCTTAAGGATTGGGATGGCGAAGTGAAAATATTATAAAAAAGGAGTTTTCTTATGGCCGGTGTTAACAAGGTAATTCTTCTGGGCAATCTCGGCGCGGACCCTGAGGTGCGCTATCTGCCAAGCGGTGTGGCTGTTGCCAACTTCAGCCTTGCCACAACAGAGACCTATACCAAGGACGGTGAGAAAGTTACAAAGACGGAGTGGCACAAGATTGTGGCCTTCCGGAGGCTCGGCGAGATTTGCGGCGAGTTTCTCTCAAAGGGAAAGCAGGTTTATATAGAGGGCAAGATTCAGTACCGCGATTGGGAAGATAAGGACGGCAATAAGAGGTACAGTACGGAGATAGTTGCCGATACCATGCAGATGCTTGGCTCCAAGGGCGGAGGCGGCGGCGGTTCGAATTTTGGCGGCGGAGCACCTTCGGCGGGTTCGCCCCCCTCTTCTCCCTCCAGCGACATTGACGACGTGCCATTTTAGAGGCAGTCTCAGCGGGGCGCAAAATATTTGTTAAAAGGTAATAAGCCAATTTCCAATTTGGTTTTCTTTGTCTT
>JBHHUW010000041.1:0-13317 GCA_046753945.1 Thermodesulfobacteriota bacterium | reverse complement strand
CCCCCAACTTTCTTTTGGAAAAAAGAAAGTTGGACAAAGAAAACCAACGGGGGGATTAGCTTTTCACCTGTAAAGCCACATTTTGCTCCCGCGTTACCTTGTAGGGCGGGCTCTGCCCACCAAAAAACCCGCGTTACCTTTATCAGCCCGCGGCCTTGTCTACTACTGCGGCCTTCTTGCTTCTCTCTCCGGCCGTGGCCTTAAAGTCATGGGCCTGGTGCACAAAGGCCTCCATGCGCGTAATGGTATTTGCACTCTCCATGCCCTCGTAGACCATATTAAGGTACGGGATGTTGTCGTTATCCTCGCGGAGTTTCTTGAGCATGGCGTTCACCACTGTGCCCGGCATACAGGTAAAGGGCATGGCGTTAATAAGGCCGCTTACGCCGTGGGAGATATAATCAATGGCCTTGCCCACGCTGAGTACGGCCTCGCCCTCAAAGGAATCGTGGATATAGGGCTCGGCGTTCTTGATAATCTCCCCGATGCCCGCCTCGTGGCCGCTTCGAAGGTCGCCTACGATGATATTCTCGAGCTTCTTCTCGTCCTTCTGCTGAAAGAAGTTATTGGTTATTGTCCTGAGAAAATCGCCGTAGTCCTTTCTCTTCCAGGTATTCCTCTTGGAGGTGAAGTTTGTGTAGAATATCCACTCCGAGACCGTGGGGACCATGACCTCGGCTCCAAGGGCTTCGAGTTTAAGGACAAGGTCCTCGTTGCTGAAGCGGTTGTTCCTGACATATATCTCGCCCACCACACCCACGACAGGCCTGCTGCCGGGGTCCTTAACAGGTATCTGCCTGAAGGCGTCCCTTGCTATCTCCATCTCCCTGTCAGGGAAACGCTTGGCCTTTATGGCGTCGCATACCCTCCAGACAGAGCTCCAGTAGACCTTTTCCGTCTCTCCGGCATTCATCTCATAGGGCCTTGTCTCGCGGAGAAGTTTTTCAAGGAGATCAACGGCCACAATGCCCCACCAGGCAAGACGCGGAAAATTGCCGCCAACCATGCCAAGCTCCTTGTAGAATGTGCCGTCCTGGTCCGGCGCGTAGATGGGTACATCGTTTGAGCCAACCTCATCAAGGATAAGACGCTGATAGCGGTTATACTGACCGAACCTGCAGGGGCCGTTGCCAGAGGGCATGAAGAAGGCGCTCTTCTCAGGGTCAAAGTCTTTTCTCTTCAAGACCTTCATCATATCGCCGGTGGTGACTATGCAGGGGAAACACTCACGCCCCGATGTGTAGCGGCGCCCCTGCGTGAGGCTCTCCTCATCTGGCATGGGCATAACCTCGGCCTCAACGCCGCAGGCCTCAAAAGCGGCGGCAATGCCGTAGGCGCCGTCGGCCATGTAAGGCAGGAAAATCTTCTTCTTGATATCCGTCCTCTTGAGGATAGTCCTCACCTTCGTATCCTTCTCAATCCTCTCCCTGACGTTCCTGATGCTGTCAAGGTAGGCCTCGCAGCGGGTGATGGCCCCGGCATCAGCGGAGTGCTCGTCTATCTCAAGCTGAAGGAAGGGTTTACCCTTTGAGGCGTCGCGGTAAAAATGCGTAATAAGGGAATCCGGCCCGCAACCGAAGTTGGTAAGGTAAACGGCAAATAGACGGTTATCATCCCGTGTGAGCTTCTGTACCCCCATTATCCTCTGCCCGCTCTTCCAGTACATGTCCTTTGCAAGGACATCGTCCATGGCCGAGTCCAGGGGGAGCATATCAAAGGGTATGGCCAGGGTGCCCATCTCGCGGAGCTTCTTGGGCAGTTCCAGGTTGATGCCCGAGTCCGCCGTGTTGTAGGCCCTGCCCACTATTACGAGGGCCACGGTGTCTTTATCAAGGCCGTCTATGACCTCTTTACCCCGCTTGATGAGGGCGGAGCGGAACTCGTCCCAGGCGTTAAAGGCAATTTTCAGGGCCTTCTCCACCTCGCGCCTGGGCTTACCCAGGGTGCGTCCAAGGGCGGCAAACTCCTTCTTGATGCCGGCCATGCTCTGATTAAAATGAATAACAGGCTTTATTACCTCTACTCCCTCCATAGCGGTGAACTTGAAGGCCGATTCCATGTAGTATGGCAGGGCCTGGATGTAGGGGCAGAGGACTGTATGGTTGTCGCCTTCCCGTGCGGGCGGCATATTAACAAAACTTGGGAGGAATATCTTCTTAACGCCTTTTTCAAGGAGCTCGGTAACATGGCCGTGAGAGACCTTTACGGGAAAACAGGTCTCCGAGACTACGGTCTCAAGGCCGTTCTTGATGATCTCCTTGTTGGTGGGCGAAGAGAGCTTTACCCTGAAACCCAGTGTATCAAAGAAGGCCTTCCAGAAGGGATAGAGCTCGTGCATCATGAGTATCCTCGGTATTCCTATTACAGGGGCGTCCGTGCGGGCAACCTTTCCCCTGTAAGTGGAGTAGAGGAGTTTTTCTCTTTCCTGATAAAGGTCCGGCAGGTCCACCTTTTTCTCGGTGCCGTCCTTTACATCGTACTTATCGCACCTTCCGCCGTAATATATGGGGTTGGCGCCATCCACCACGACTTTTCGTATATTGCAGACATTAGAGCAATCCGTGCAGTCAAAGGTATCAATGGTGTGTTTCTTGCTGCCAAGGTCAAAACCGCTGAACTTTGTGGGCTGACCCTCTTCCATCTCCTGCAAAGCCAGTATGGCCGCGCCGATGGCACCTGTTACGTCATGGTGCTCTGGAACTGTAATCTTCTTTCCCGTAACCTTCTCAAAGGCCGCCACCACGGCAAGGTTTGCCGCTGTGCCGCCCTGAAAAAATATGTTATTTCCGATACGCCTGTCCCCTACCACCCTGTTAAGATAATTGAGAACAATGGAGTAGGCCAGCCCGGCCACAAGACCGTCCTTACCCACGCCTTTTTGCTGATGGCTCACCATATCGGACTCTATAAAGACGGTGCAGCGCTCACCCATGGATGGCGGAGCCGTGCAGTCAAGGGCCATATCGCTGAACTCGCCCTTAATGCTGATGCCGAGCCTCTCTGCCTGCTCCTCAAGAAAGGAGCCCGTACCTGCGGCGCAGACCTTGTTCATCTCAAAGTCCACGACAACGCTGTCGTCAAGGGCTATGTATTTTGAGTCCTGTCCGCCTATCTCGAAGATGGTATCAACCTCGGGGTCGATTACTGCGGCGGCAACGGCCTGAGCCGTTATCTCGTTACGCATGCAGTCGGCGCCTACAAAGTCTCCGGCAAGGTACCGCCCCGAGCCCGTGGTGCCAACGCCCACTACCTCCACACGATCGCCCACCTCTTCATAGACCTCATTAAAGCCGTTCTTTATGGCATCAAGAGGGCGGCCCGCAGTGGGGAGATAACTCTTTGTAATTACCTTCATCTCCTTATCTATGAGGATGACGTTTGTAGAGGTGGAACCCACGTCTATGCCCATGTAGGCGGGCACGCGCTGGCCGGGGTTAAGCTTATAACCCGTCCTCGTAGTGTCCTCAGATGGATGGCCTGTTGGCCGCTCCAGCTTCTCAAGGGATTTTTCACTCACCCGGCCTCTCTGGATAAAGGTCTCAAGCTCGGCTACTCCCTTGAAGGCGCCCATACCCTTATTCTTATCAAGGCTGTTAAAGAGCGAGCCCAGGGCCCCCATGGAGGCAAAGTGCGATGGGATGATATAATCCTTATCCTCAAGGTCGAGGATATCCTTAAAGGCCTTTCTTACGCCGAGATTTGCTGCAACGCCTCCCTGGAACGAGAGAGGGGCCACAAAGTCCTTGCCGCGGCCTATGGTGGATTTAAAGTTACGGGCAACGGCATAGCAGAGCCCGGCGATAATATCGTAATCAGGCGTGGCAATCTGCTGCAGGTGTATCATATCGCTCTTGGCAAAGACGCTGCAGCGCCCGGCAACCCTTGGGGGGTTCTGGGACTTTAGCGCAAGGAGTCCAAAGTCCTCAATGGTGAGCCCCATGCGGATAGCCTGCTGGTCAAGAAAGCTGCCCGTGCCCGCGGCGCAGACAGAGTTCATCTGAAAGTCCTCTATGTTGAGCCTCTCACCTTCGGGGCG
The DNA here is from genome assembly GCA_046753945.1 of Thermodesulfobacteriota bacterium. Lineage (GTDB taxonomy): Bacteria > Desulfobacterota > GWC2-55-46 > GWC2-55-46 > JADFVP01 > JAJRZX01. Next base: position 9,281 of record JBHHUW010000041.1, on the reverse strand, counting down.
GAGAAAGATAAGCTTGGCGTCCTGGCCGCCTATCTCTATTACCGTCTTTACCTCGGGATGGTATACCTCAACGGCCTTGGCCTGGGCAATGACCTCGTTTGTAAATACTGCGCCTATAAGCGGGGCTATGAGTTTGCCGCCGGCCCCCGTCACAGAGACCAGAGCTATCTTCTCCTCTCCGTAACGCGTAATTATGTCTTTCAGTATAGAGAGTGATGTCTCAAGGGGCTCGCCCTGAGTCCTTGTATAATGCTCTTCCAGTATATTTCTACCCTCATCAAGGATAACTGTGTCGGCGCTAACCGAGCCCACATCCATACCTACGTAGATAATATCTGTCTTCTTCAATTTATGCCTCCTCGCGGATTGGCTTCTGACTATATTGTTACATTTATGATTAGATTAAAAACCTTGACCAAGGCCTTTTAAGACACAGAATTAATACTGCTTTTTAGATATCTTTCATAAAGTGCCTTATCTATTCAAGACCATTCAACTCCTGAATGCCCTGTCATAGTGTCTGAGGGTTGATTATTATCGATTTTACTGCATTTGTCAATAAAGTAATCTTTTTAATACCTCCTTGCGCTGGCTCTTGAGGGCTTTATAATAGCAGACCAAATGCAAAGCAAACCGTAGAGGGCAGGCGCAGGACAACAAAAAAACCCGGCCAAGGCCGGGTTTTTTTGTCTATCTAACATATGTGATGCGAAAAAAATTAGTGACTCAGGCTCTTCAGGTAATCAGCGATAGCGGCTATCTGATCTCCCTTGAGAGAGGCCTTCCACGGAGGCATGGCGAGGGCGAAGTTCTTATACTTCTTCTGCGCTCCTGCGCGGCCGTCCTTTATGACAGAGACGATATCGTCCGCGGAGGCGCCTTTAATAAAGGCGTTGTCAGTAAAGCCAGGGGCCATGGCCGTTCCGGCGCCGGCGGCTCCATGACAGGGAAGACACTTGGACTTATACAGCGAAGCCCCGTCATTGGCCATGGCGGACCCGGCAAAGACAAGACCAAATGAGACTACAGCAACTCCGATCAATTTGCGCATAATACTGCCTCCTTTTTAGATGCTTAATTAAAATGATTGTTTCCGAGAACCATACAAAGTATATAGCCCTTTGTCAAGAACTTTATTCCTCTTTATGCCGTAGAATTATTATTTTACACCTCCGCACTTAATATGTCAAGAGCGTAACGTTGCTGCATCGGGGCCTTGAAAAGCATAGCCAGAACCAGCGGGAGTTCTGAGAAAAAAGCTCCTATATATCGAAATCCTGACAGAAATCATATTAAATGACTTGAAAGCGCGTTATTTTATGATATAAACTTAAAGATAAAAAAAATGGAGGTATATATCATGTTAAGAGACAGAGTGGAAGAAGCACTCAGCGGCATACGTCCCGCTCTTCAGGCCGACGGAGGAGACGTGGCGCTTGTTGACATAGACGAGGGAAATGGCATAGTTACAGTGGAGCTCCAGGGCGCGTGTTCAGGCTGTCCCAGCGCCCAGATTACCCTTGCCATGGGCGTAGAGAGGGCCATCAAGGAAAAGGTGCCCGAGATAAAGGAAGTGCGCTCCACATAACCTTCGGGGGGTGGGGAGTTGAAAAGCGAGTGGCTGCCGGAGGGCATGAGGATTGCCTTCCTGTGGTTCTCCTAACAGAGCAATGCCTTCCAGGGACCCTCTATGGGGAGCTGCGAAGGCTGTATGTATCGATTCAAACTCAAAAAAAAAGGATTACTATGGCCTACCATATAACAGAAGAGTGCGTATCCTGCGGAGTATGCCTGCCGGAGTGCCCCGAGGGGGCCATCTCCGAGGGTGAACCTTATGTAATTGACGCGGCGCTCTGCACCGAATGCGCCGCATGCGCCGAGGTCTGTCCCACGGACGCGTGCCAGCCTGACTCTGAAGGTTAAGAGACAAGACAGAATAAGAGGAAGTAAGAGATGAGCAAGATTACCGTAGCGTTCATTAAGGCCGCAATGGTCTACTTTGTCCTCGCCATGCTCCTGGGCATTCACATGAGCAGGACCGGCGTGGCATATCCATCCATGCCCGTGCACGTTCATTTTAATCTCCTGGGCTGGATGTCCATGATGATTTACGGCGTAGCCTATCACATACTGCCAAGGTTCAGCGGACAGGCGCTCTGGAGCGAAAAACTATCTACATGGCACTTCTATCTGGCCAATATAGGCCTTATCGGCATGACCCTTGGCTGGCTCTTAATCGGCAGATCCGGCGGAGGAGGGGCAATACTCTATATATTCTCTCTTGTAGAGGGTGTATCCATTGTCTTCTTTGCCCTGAATATGTTCAAGACCGTAAAGGCCGCTCCGCCGCCGCCGCCAAGGCCGCCCGTGAGGCCCAAAGCGCCGGTAAAGACGCCCCCTGCCCCCCCTGCCTCAAAGGCAGAGCTAAAGGCAGAGGAAAAGACTCCTGCAGGAGCAGGGACAAAGGCAGCCAAAAAACCTGCAAAGGTCAAAAAAAAGGCGAGCCCGGCCACAAAAAAAGTAAAGAAAGAAGAGACCTCGAAAGAGGGCGAAGAAAAACCAGGACCACAAGAGCCAGGACCTGAAAAGACAAAAACCCCGCAAGAGGACGAGATCAAATCAGAGCCCGGGCCAGAAGACAAAGAAAAATAACCCCCTCAAAGAGGGCGCCGGGCCCGGGCAAGACATAAGACCCATGGAAAAGATAACAAAAGACATGCGCATCGGAGAGGTTATGAGAAGGTTTCCCGAGACGCGCAAAGTCTTTATAAAACACTTTGGCGGCGGGTGCTTTACCTGCCCCGGAGCCGAGAACGAAGATATATATTTCGGCTCCACCATACATAACGTGGACATGGCCGTAGTTTTAAGAGAGCTTAACGACGTTGTGGGGACTTCAAGAGACAAGAGGACTTAAGACGATGAGCGAAGAGACAAAGGTCCAGCGTGACCTTACGGTAAATGACTGCATAAGGCTCCACCCATCCACCATAGGGGTATTTACAAAGTTTAATATAGACTCGTGCTGCGGCGGCGCCGTAAGCATTGAGGAGGCGGCGCTCCGTGACGGCGCGGACCTTGAGGCCCTTATGATAGAACTTAACGAGAATGCCTGAAGGGGGCCGCTGGAAAGCTGGTGACGGGTTTTATGGCAGGTTGTATGGGGGTTGGAATAGCCCCGGGCTGCTGTAAGACCAATTATCTGTAAATCAGAAAACATTCAAGAAGAGGTCTACATTGACAACTACCAAAAACATAACAGAAGAGATGGTCCTTAAAGCCTTAAGCACTGTGATGGACCCTGAACTTAATAAAGACCTTGTATCCGCCAATATGATACGGGATATCGTCATAGATGGCTCGGCGGTGAGCTTTAAACTCGTGCTCACGACATCGGCCTGCCCGCTTAAAAAGGAACTGGAAGACGCGGCGCGTCTCGCCGTTGCCGGTATAGAGGGCGTTGAGAATATCGGGGTAGCGGTCACAGCCGATGCGCCCCAGGCAAAAGAGGCGCCTCAGGCCAAGAAAATGCCTGAGAAGAGGCCTATTGCGGGCGTAAAAAATACCATCGCAGTTGCCAGCGGAAAGGGCGGCGTAGGTAAATCCACGGTAGCCGTAAACCTTGCCCTTGCCCTTGCCGGGACAGGCGCTAAGGTGGGTCTCCTTGACGCCGATGTCTACGGCCCCAGCATTCCCCGAATGATGGGCATACATGAGCAGCCCCAGGCAACAGAAGATGAGAAACTCATACCAATAGAGAACCACGGCGTGAAACTCATGTCCGTTGGCTTCATGCTTGATGAGGAGACCCCCCTTATATGGCGCGGCCCCCTTGTCATGCAGCTCATAAATCAGTTTCTTACAGGCGTACTCTGGGGCGAGCTTGATTACCTTGTCATAGACCTGCCGCCGGGCACAGGAGACGTTCAGCTCACCCTTGTGCAGACCATTCCCCTTACAGGGGCCGTCATAACCACTACGCCGCAGGACATAGCGCTCCTTGACGCGCGTCGCGCCATTAAGATGTTCGGCGAGGTCAAGGTCCCCGTACTTGGCATCATCGAGAACATGAGCGTCTTTGTATGTCCGCACTGCGGCGAGGGGACGGAGATCTTCAGCCACGGCGGCGGTCAGAAGACAAGCGAGAGGTACGAAGTGCCCATGCTTGGCAAGCTTCCCCTTGACCTCAAGACAAGAGAGGGCGGCGACAGCGGAAACCCCGTAGTCGTAGGAGAGCCGGAGTCCGAGCAGGCAAGGGCCTTTCATGATATTGCCTGCAACCTGGCCGGTAAGATTAGCGTGCTTGACCTCTCATAGACCAAAGGGTCGAAAAAAGACGGTAAAAAAACCGGCCCTTTTAAGGGGCCGGTTTTTTTCATTTCCGGCTCTTGACATACCCGGTTTTAACGGAAGATGTAAAAAAAATCGAGACAAGATCAACAATGCTAACGCCAAAAATACAAAAAAACAACATCGTCTTCCTCCTCCTAATCGCCGTCATCATCGGGGCTGTAACGGGCTGCCTTGCCGTTGGATTCCGCTATCTCCTCACAGGGGCCGTAGACCTCTTGTGGGGCAATTCCTCCAATATAATAGAGGCCGCCTATGCCATGCCATGGTATCTGATACTTGTGATACCCGTGCTTGGAGGGCTCTTTGTTGGCCCCATAATAGCCTTCCTCGCCCCTGAGACGCGCGGCGCCGGGGTTCCAGAGGTGATAGAGACAGTCATCATCCATGAAGGGGTAATAAGGTACCGCACCACCTTGTTTAAAATTCTCTCTACCGTTATCTCCATAGGCACGGGAGCATCCGTTGGCCGAGAAGGGCCCATCGTTCACATAGGGGCATCAGTGGGCTCTTCTCTTGCACAGGTCATCAGGCTGACGGCAGAGTGGAAGCGTGTCTTTCTGGCCTGCGGCGCGGCCGCGGGCATAGCCGCCACTTTCAACGCCCCCATGGCGGGCATGCTCTTTGCCGCCGAGATTATACTCGTTGACTTTCAGGTAAGTTATCTCAGCCACATAGCCATCTCCTCCATAACGGCAACAGTCATCTCATACCACTTTCTCGGCGTGCTGCCCGCCTTTCACGTGCCCCACTACACCCTTGTAAGCTACTGGGAGATACCCCTTTATATCATCCTCGGCACCCTTGCCGGAGGCGTGGCCATCGCCTTTATCCGTCTGACCGGCCGGATAGAAGGGTGCTTTGACCGCTTCAATATCCCCATCTACCTGCGCCCCGCCATAGGCGGCCTTGCCGTGGGCCTCATCGCCCTGTGGGTGCCCCATGTGCTTGGCGTGGGATATGAGTCCGTGAACCTTGTCTTTACGGCAAAGGCCGCCTTCGGGCTAATGCTCCTTATTGTCGTCTTCAAGCTCCTTGCCACCTGTTTCTCTGTGGGATCAGGCCTCTCCGGCGGCATCTTCGCGCCCTCTCTTGTGCTTGGCAGTATGCTTGGAGGCTCCTTCGGGATACTGGCGCACACCCTCTTTCCAGACTCTGTTGCCCCTTTTCCCGCCTACGCCCTTGTGGGCATGGGGGCCGTGGTTGCGGGAAGCACATTAGCGCCCATAACGGCCATATTCACCATATTCGAGCTCACATATGACTTTCAGATAATACTCCCCCTTATGACAAGCTGTATCGCCAGCCTTGTAATCGTCCAGAGCATACAGGGGCACTCCATCTATGAGGCAAAACTCATAAAAAAGGGTATAAACCTCATACGCGGCCGCGACATCACCACGCTGCGCTCCATGCGTGTAGGCGACTACATGGAAAAAGGCTACGGAAGTCTTACAGAATCAACACCCCTGGGAGAGATTATTCTAAGATTCGAGGAGAGCGATTATCCGCACTTTCTCATATTTAACGAAGAGAGGGAACTTACCGGTATGCTCTCTGTAAGCGATCTGCGGCCCATCATGACCGAGGTGAAAGACCTCTGCGAGCTTGTGGTGGCAAGTGAGATAATGACACGCGGGGTGGAGACCATCGGGGCCTTTGATAACTTTGAGAGGGCCTTTAATATATTCGAAGGCAAGCAGATTTCAACGCTGCCCGTGGTAAGCAGAAATAATCCCAAAAAAGTCCTTGGCATACTAAAGAAGAGCAGGCTGCTCATGGCCTATAACCAGAAGGTCTTAAAGCACGATACACTTACAAGCACAAAGGGCTGATGGGGGAGACCGAGTGGGGTCCGAGTGGGGGCTAAAAAAAGCAGAATTAGAAGGGTCTTGGAATATAAGCAATAATCAAGGGGCCTCTCGGAAGAGAGGCCCCTTGATTATAAGGACTCTTACTCAGATACAGAGGCTTGCCGCCAAAGAGGCCCTCTTGCATACGCAGGAGAGGCCCTCTTATCCGGTGCGGGCCTCTTACAGGTCCTTATGGGCTCCGTCGCAGTAGGGCGGGCTCTCGGTTTTCTTGCAGTTACAGAGCGGCACCTTCTGTTTCTCATCTATCTCGAAGGCTACGGGCGAAAATTCGCCGCTCTTCTTATGGGTTCCGTCGCAGAAGGGCTGCTTGGCGGATTGGCCGCAGCTGCACCAGTAATATGTGCCCTCGTCAAGCTCCATTACAACAGGTTTCTTATCAAAGATTACAGGCTCGCTCATATTGACACCTCCATTTATAGTAAGTAAAGCCTATCTGTAAAGTCATCTTCTGTCAAGAAAGGGGGTTGGGAAGTCAGGGGTGAGGAGGCACGGGACGGGCGAGGGCGGGCGAGAGAAAAAATCTTACCCGGATTTAAGTGAGCCTCTGAGTTCGTTAAGGGTAAGTTGGTGCCTCTCAAGGTAATCTTCTATACCAGAGGCCACCTGCTCTGCCGAGGCAGGGTTTATAAAGCTCGCCGTACCGACCTGCACTGCCGCGGCCCCTGCTATGATAAACTCCAGCGCGTCAGAGGCCGTGCTTATCCCGCCAACGCCGATAAGGGGCACCGTGGCAACAGAGGCTGCCTCCCATAGCATCTTAAGGGCCACGGGCCTTATGGCAGGCCCCGATAGCCCGCCCGTAACGGTAGCGAGCCTTGGCCGCCGTGTCTCTACATCAACGGCCATGCCCGATAAGGTGTTTATAAGGGAGATGGAATCCGTACCCGCCTCCTCCACGGCCCGCACCATGACCTTTATATCCGTCACGTTTGGCGAGAGCTTGGTCATTACATGAAGCCTTTTTACGGCTTTTCTAACGGCGCTCACCACCTTTGCGGCCTCACCTGGGTCTGTGCCAAAGACGATACCGCCTCTCTTTACGTTGGGGCACGAAATATTTATCTCAACGGCCCTTACAGCGGGACAATCCTCAAGCCTCCGGGCAACCTCGCTGTACTCCTCTATAGTCTCGCCAAAAATATTGGCGATAACGTGAGTATCTATATCTGCCAGAAGTGGGACTTTTTCCGCGATAAAAGCCTCTACGCCCATGTTCTGCAGGCCTATGGCGTTAAGCATACCGCAGGGCGTCTCGGCTATCCTCGGCGTGGGGTTGCCACGGCGGGGTTTTAAGGAGAGACCCTTTACTATAATAGCCCCGAGACAAGCAAGGTCCATGAAGGGGGTAAACTCAAGGCCGTAACCAAAGGTGCCCGAGGCCGTCATTACGGCGTTCTTCAGCTTGAGCTTGCCAAGGAGCACGGAGCTATCCTTTTTTTTATCCTTTATATCCAATTGATTCTTACTCACTTACTAAATATCATCCCAGTCAATAAGGGAGCTGTCAAATACAGGGCCATCAGAGCATACCATCTTAAATTTTCCCTCCCCCGCCTCCCCCTCTTCCCTGTGGCCCTCTTCGGCCCTTGTCTTCACGGCGCATCCGAGGCAGACGCCTATTCCGCAGGCCATGGCCTTCTCAAGGGAGACATAACACCTTGCGCCGCACTCTGCGGCCATGGCGGCAACGCTCTTAAGCATGGCCGGAGGGCCGCAGGCGTAGACAAGGGACTTTTGCGTTAACTCCCTGGCGAGCAATTCCGTTACAAGGCCCTTTGTCCCCACGGAGCCGTCTTCTGTGGCGACCTCCACGCGGCAGGGCAGCCTTGAAAAGTCCTCAGTAAGCCTCACCTCTGCCGCGCCCCTTGCGCCGAATAAGAATACCCCGCCCTTTATAAGCGAGGCAAGGAGATAAAAGGGCACAATACCCATGCCCCCGCCAACCATAATAGTCCTCTCCACATCCCGGTCTACGGGGATGGGAAAACCATTTCCAAGAGGACCGAGGAGTTTTAACTCCTCGCCGGGCCGCATCCCTGCCAGCAGTCTCGTGCCTCTTCCTACTACGTTATAAAGAAACTCCACTCCCTTGCCCGAAAACGTCAGGTCATTGTCATTGCCGGCCTCGATAACACGGTACACGCCAAGGGGGCGGCTAAGGAGGGGGTCTACGGTGGCGGGGCTGCGAAGCATATAAAAATGCCCCGGCCTTATGCCCGTAACCTCAAATCCAAGGCCAAGCCTGAAGGCGTTGCTCTCTGTCTCTTTATTATAAAGGACTCTGGCCCTCTTAAAGGCCTTAATACTCTCAGCCATTACACCTCACCGAAGCTAAAGAATGAGCGTCATCACAAGGGCGTCCTCGTCGCCGTAGTACTTTTTTCGCTCATAGGATTCCTTAAAGCCAAAATTCCTGTAGAGCCTTATGGCGGCGGCGTTGGATTTTCGCACCTCGAGAAAGGCCCCCGCCACATAGGCATCTTGAAAGATATCAATGACCTTCTTAAAGAGCCACGTGGCCACACCCCTTCGCCGAAGTCCCGGAGAGACGGCAAGATCGAGGATATGGGCCTCGCCGTAGACTATCCAGAATATTACATAGGCTCCAAGCCGTATTTTTTTGTCATCTCCCTCAACGTGAAGAGAATATGGATGGGATATGGGGTTTTCTATCTCCCTCTCGAACTGATCTCTTGTCCATGGCATGGCAAAGGAAGCCCTCTCTATGGCCATAACCTCGTCCAGATCCGCCGGCGTCATAGGCTTGAGTCTGCATTTCGTAAAATCTATGGGCGCTTGGGTTTGCAAGGTCTTTTGAGGGTATCGGGCCATTACAGAGGTTTTTTTTCGGACCGTAATTAAGAAAAAGGATATAAGAAAATGCCTGGAGAAAAAATTTTATTCAGTTAATACGATGAGAGGAAAGAGGCCCGTCGAGAAAAACCCCGCGCATAGAGAGCCGAAGATAACGGCGCCATAAGCATCCCATCCCCGTTCATCAGCCCCGGAGACTGCGAGACAGAGAGAGTGACCACGAAGTACCGGCCTCAGATACAT
>JBHHUW010000040.1:0-13347 GCA_046753945.1 Thermodesulfobacteriota bacterium | reverse complement strand
CATGCGTATACGGAGGGCCATGGCACAATATGGTGGTGCGCTCGGCCATTACACTGAAACTCCTTACGCACAGCCACACGGGTTCTGTAGCTGCCGCGGCAACGGCTTCGCTGCCCGAGGAGATAGGCGGCGAGCGGAACTGGGACTACCGCTTCGCCTGGCTCCGCGACGCCTCTTTTACGGTGCAGGCCCTTAACACCCTGGGTCACACCAAAGAGGCCATTGCCTTTCTCAGCTGGTTTCAGGGGGTCGTCTCAACTCACAAAGACCCCTCGGAGATTCAAGTGATGTACGGGCTTCACGGCGAACAGGAGCTTAAAGAGCTGGAACTCCTTCATCTTGACGGATACAAAGGGTCACGCCCTGTGCGCATAGGCAACGAGGCCGTGGGGCAGCGCCAACTTGACGTCTACGGAGAGGTCCTTGACGCGGCATATCAGCTTACTCGCTACGGCGGCGACATTGCCAGCATGGAGTGGTCTCTTATCCGCTCCCTTGCCGATTATGTCGTCATGGCATGGCGTGGTAAAGACGCCGGTATATGGGAGATGCGCGGAGAGCAGAGGCACTTTGTCTACTCAAAGGTCATGTGCTGGGTGGCCCTTGACAGGGCCGTAAAACTCTGCGACTGCCTCGGTCACATGGAAGAGAAGACACAGTGGCGCGCCGAGGCGGAACTTATCAGAAGTACAGTCCTTAAGGAGGGCTACAGCGAGAAGGCCGGGGCATTTGTGCAGAGCTTTGGCAGTGAAAACCTTGACGCCTCTAACCTGCTTATCCCCCTTGTGGGGTTTCTGCCCTTTTCCGACGAGCGCGTGCAGTCCACTATCGAGGCCACTATCAACGGGCTATGCAACGGGGTCTTTGTCCATCGCTACAAAGGAGACGACGGCCTCAGAGGAAAGGAGGGCGCTTTCCTGCTTTGCTCCTTCTGGCTCATTGACTGCCTTACGCTCTCGGGCAGGGTGGATGAGGCCCACGAAATGTTTGAAAAACTCATGGGCCTCTCAAACCACCTCGGACTCTTCTCTGAAGAGATAGACCCCGGCACAGGTGATTTCCTTGGCAACTTTCCGCAGGCCTTTACGCATATAGGTTTTATCAATAGCGCCCTCTATCTCGGCAAGGCCGCCGGGCTGCAACAGATGGGGCCCGAACCAATGGGCCTGGAAAAATAACTTCCTTACTTTCTTTTGGAAAAAAGAAAGTAAGACAAAGAAAACCAACGGGGGAATAAGATTAATACCTTTGAACATACGTTATCCTCCCACGCTGCCCTGGAAAAAAGAAAGTTTTTTCATCGGGCGGCCTGCCCCGCAGCACCTATGTGACATATGGCAAGGATAGGGGCTAAGCACCACTTGGAAAGTTGGGTAAAGAAAACCAACGGGGGAATGCGCGTTTTACCACAGAAGGCTCATCATGCTCCCGCCTTGTTTTGGAAAGGGTACGAAATATTTAAGGGGCTAAAAATCCTCTACCAGGTATTTGTTCTCCTTTTTCTCTCTCACCCTTAGAGGGCACTGGCAATAAGAACAGTATATCTGGTCTCCTGTCTTCTCATCCTCACCAAGGGCCACCTCGGCGTCGCAGAGCGGACACTGAAAATAACCTGAAGATATCTTTTTCTTATTATCATTGAACATGGCCGGCCTTGCCTAAAGTGTAGCACTTGAAAGACTTATGCCCTTGCCTTAATGGGAAGACCGGTCTCTATATTAGACCTCACTGGTTACGGTATCTAATAGAGCGCCTTGCCTGTCATCTCAGCGGGCACCTCTAAACCCATGAGTTTGAGCACAGTGGGGGCCACGTCTCTTAGGCCGCCGTGCTCTCTAAGTTTTACCCCCACAAGGTCCTTGTCTATTATGATAAAGGGCACCTTGCTTGACATATGTGCAGTAAATGGAGCGCCCGTGCGGTGACATATCATCTGCTCCACATTGCCGTGGTCCGAGGTGATGATAACACTCCAACCCTCACGCATGGCCGTGCCGGTAACTTTACCCACGGCCATGTCCACGGCCTCGCAGGCCTTTACAGCGGCCTCAAGATTGCCTGTGTGTCCCACCATGTCTCCGTTGGCGATATTAAGGAGGAGAAAAGAGTGCTCGCCCCGCGTAATCCTCTCAACGGCGGCCATGGCTATCTCCAGCGACCTCATATGGGGCACAAGGTCATATGTTGCCGCGTCCTTTATGGATGGTATGACAAGGCGGTCCTCGCCCTCAAAGGGCTCTTCTATCCCTCCGTTAAAGAAGAAGGTGATGTGGGCGTACTTTTCTGTCTCGCTTACGCGGAACTGTTTGACACCCTCGTAGGACAAAACCTCTCCGAGGATGTTCTTCAGGTCTTCGGGGCTGAAAAGCACGGGCACCCCGAGACCCTTCTCATAGGGGGTCATGGTGGCCATGGCCGAGAGCTTTGGAAGTGCTTCTCTCTTGAAACCATCAAAATCCTCTACAGCAAAGGCCGAGACAATCTCCCTCGCCCTGTCTGCCCTGAAGTTGAAAAAAAGCAGAGCATCGCCGTCACTTATTGGCTGGAAGTCATCTTCTATAATGGTGGGTATCATGAACTCGTCGGTAATATCCCTTGCGTAGGAGTCTTCCACGGCCCGTACCGCATCTGCCGCTGCTTCGCCTTTGCCTGAGACCATGGCCTCATAGGCCAGCTCTACCCTCTCCCAGCGCTTATCCCTGTCCATGGCATAGTACCGCCCTGAGACAGTAGCAACCTTGCCCGCTCCGGATTGCTTTAAACGTGCGGTAAGTTTTTTAACGTAACCGAGGCCGCTCTTTGGAGGGGTATCTCTGCCGTCAAGTATGGCGTGAACCCTTATGTCCTTCACCCCCTGCCCGGCGGCTATATCAATGAGGGCGTACAGGTGGTCCTCGTGGCTGTGAACGCCGCCGTCGGAGAGGAGCCCGGCGAGGTGAAGCCTGCCGCCGGCCTTGCGGACCTTACGGAGCAGTTCCAGAAGCACGGGGTTTCTGGCGAGGCTTCCGTCCTTGATGGTCTTGGTAATCCTCGTAAGCTCCTGGTCTACTACGCGGCCCGAGCCCATGGTGATGTGGCCCACCTCGGAGTTGCCCATCTGTCCTTCTGGCAGCCCTACGGCAGCTCCGGAAGTAGCAAGCTCTGTCCAGGGGTATGACTTGTAGTAGGAGTCTATATTGGGCGTAGAGGCTATGCTGATGGCATTACCCTCTTCGCGTTCGTTAATGCCCCAGCCGTCAAGTATTATAAGGCAGAGTCGTTTCAAGTTTATATTTCCTTATTTTTTCCTGAGGAGGTTCTCCTATGAACCCTATCTTGCCTCGGGGTTCATCTGCAGTGTATTCCACTCACCGCAGAAGGCGCATCTTCCGCACCACTTCGCAAAGGTAGTGGAACACCCGGAGCAGGTAAAAGATGGAGAGGTATGCTGCATATCAATACCTATGGCCTTTCCAAATAATTCCGCGGCTTGAGCTTCCCTGCCCTGCCTCATGTAAGCCGTGGCCAGAAGGACCTTTGAGTAATAATTATCATTACCCTGAGCCAGAATCCCTTCCAGTTCATCTACGGCCCTCTCAATCATCTCCACTCTCAGGTAAAATCTCGCGCGAAGTATCTTGAGGTTTATATCATCGGGCCTTGCGGTGAGCTCTTTATCGTAAAGCTCTATCATCTTATCCGGTGTGGACTGGCCAATATGGTAGTCCTCAATACGGAGCAGAAGCGCTGCGTTGCCGGGGGCCTTCTTGTATGCTTTTTCCCAGACAACAAGACCTTCGTAGGCGCCGTATTTCCCTGTATACAGATCTCCAAAGAGCACCTGGGACGGCACAAATGTCTCGTCTTTGTTAAGGGCCTCTTTGAGGATATCTTCGGCCTTGTCAAATTCTCCCTCAGTAAAGGCGGCGCGGGCCTGCTCATAGAGAAGGCCGGGAAGTTTGCCGTAATCAGTGCCGGAACTGCGGAACCAGCCCTTTTTATGCCCTTCTACAAGCTGCTCTTCCAGGGCCGCGGCCTCGCTCCAGAGCCCCTCATTTATTCTGATGTCACGGAGCTGCTCCGTGGCATAATGATTGTCCTTATCGGTCTTCAAAATCTCCTCAAAGGCCCGCGCTGCCCTCTCGGTATCGCCTGCCGATATTGCGGTCCTGCCAAGGGCCGTTAGGAGTACTATAGATGTGGGGTTATGAAATAACTCCGTCTCCAGTGCCTCAACTGCCTCATGGGAGTGCCCCTCGCTCATAAACGTCTCGGCAAGAGAAAGAGTCATGGAAAGGTCCCCGGGTATGGAGAGGAGGGCTTTTTCAATGTGCCTGCGGGCGCCCTCGAAGTCTCTGCGGGCCATCTCTTCGAGACCCCGGGCATAGGTCTCTTTGGCATCCCTTACCGCTTTAGCCGCCTTCCTGCTCCTCTTGGCCTTAAGGGACCTCACTGCATTGAATATGGCCGAGTCCAGCCCCATCAAGAGGACCCCCGCAAGAAAGCTCAGAAAGAGAAGGAGAACAAGGGGGAGAGTGTAGCTGTAGTTGCTGGTGAAGACCAGGGTAACACTGCCGGAGTTCTCAACATAGAGATAAAAGAAACTCGCCAGGGCGATTATGGCAAGAAAAAAAACAAATTTAACGTTCATAGTCCCTTCTTTATATTATTAATGGTCTCTGAGGCTCCACCTGATCTCAGCTTCTCACCCGGCCCTCCCTGGTCCTGCATGGTGGGAAAGGCCTTGGCATCTTTGGACGGATTTTGTTATCTACCCCCTGCTTAATGGGAGTAGGGTTCACCCCTTAATATGGTAAAGGCCCTGTAGACCTGCTCGGCAAGCACAAGGGCCGCCATCTCGTGCGGCAGTGTCATTGCCGAGAGCGAGAGGGCCATCTCAGACCCTTTGATGAGGTCCCTGTCAAGGCCATATGGGCCGCCTATGATAAAGGCGATGTCGCGGCCTTCGGTGAGCCGGCTGTCTATAAACTCCGAGAAGGCCTTGGAGGTAAAGGTCTTTCCCGCCTTCCTCTCCGTAAGCGCCACCCTCATGGCTCCCTTGCCTGCGAGGCATTTCTCTATCCTCTCCGCCTCTTTTCTAAGTCCTGCCTCATGGGAGGATTTTTTTCCATATTCGCTGTCTTTTATCTCCGCTACCTCAAGGGCGCAGTACCGGGAAATCCTCTTTACATACTCTGCGAAACCATCTCTCAGGTAACTCTTTTTAAGAGTGCCCGTAAGTACAAAGGTAATCTTCATGGCTGGAAGAGGTTTTTACGCGTGTTGAGACGAGAGAGAGCGTTGCTTCTCAGAGGTGTGCCTGATTCCGTATCCGCCAGGATTTTCAAGGCTCACTAAGGCCCTCGTCTGTGATAATCAACTTTAACTGCGGATTCTCAAGACCCGCACTCGGGAGAAGGGCGCATATCATTCTGCCACCCCCCGCTCTGACTCAGGCCTTCTTTAAGGCCTTTGCCTTTTTTGGTCCCAGCTCCACCACCTCGGCATCGGCCCAGAGCCCCTCAATATCGTAATAGCTTCGTAGCTCATCAATAAAGACATGGACAATGACATCGCCATAGTCCAAGAGGGCCCATCGGCCCTGCTTTATGCCCTCTGTTCCCAGCGGACGCTCCCCTTTGGCCTTAAGGCCTTCTTCTATATTAAGGGCGATGGCATGGACCTGTCTCTCTGAGCTTGCTCCGCAGATAAGGATATAATCAGCGATCGAAGAAATCTTCTTAAGCATTAGTACAACGGGATTTTCCGCCTGTTTTTGCAGGGCGAGGCGAGCCGCGGTCTGAACCTTTGCCTTTGGATACAGTTTTTTATCCTCTCTTTTACGTTGAAGTTAAGCTTTTCCGCAAGCGTAAAGCTTATTCTCTATTATATACTCGGCTACCTCCGGGGGCAAGAGATACCTTATGGAAATACCCTCCATAACCCGCTGCCTTATCTCCGATGATGAGATGGCCATAAGCGTAGTGCTGATATATGTAATAGATGCGCCTGCTTCTCTTATATATGACCTGGTCTCGCTCTCATAACGGTATTTTCTGGCGATGCTATCGGGAAGTACCTCTGCTATCTTCTTTACGGGCGTACCCGGCCTTTCCACCACAACGAGGCTCGCGAGTTTTAATATCTCCTCGTACTCGCACCATGTGGTTATGTCGTTAAAGGAATCGGCGCCGATTATTATACTTATTGACCTTGCCTTACCCACTTTTGCGTCCTCATCGCTGAATCCCCGTATGGTATCAATGGTATATGAAGGCCCCTGGCGCCTTATCTCGGCCTCGGATAGCTCAAAGCAGGGGTTGCCCTTTATGGCAAGCCCGGTCATCTCAAGGCGATTTTTTGCGTCAAGGGTCTCCACATCGCCCTTATGCGGGGGTATGGCGGCAGGGACGAATATTACCTTATCAAAACCGAGTCCCTCGCGGACCTCTTCTGCAAGGCGCAGGTGTCCGTAATGAACGGGGTTGAAGGTGCCGCCAAAGAGGGCTATCTTCATGATAAAGTGTAAACTCCTTAGATAAAATAACTATTTATATATGCTATTAAATAAAAAAAGCCATGTCAACGCTTTTTACCTCCGCGCCTTTTATCTTTGCTGTAACTCCTTGCGCTTTTCTTGCATTAGAGGTCTTTAAACTGTAGCTGCCCTTATTTTAATCCAAGTCCTGATTGCCATTTAGATAAGATTTTTCTCTCTCTTTTTCTCCTTGTGAGTCTCTATTCTCTCTCATGACTGGATGGTTCGGGGGGTGGGGTGGGGGAGGGGCTGGTGGTTGTGCTTCGGGTTTTTCCGGGTATTAGGCGGTTCTTTGCTATAATTAATTTGCACAAGAGGCGGGGCTCTGGAGTATTAAGGTATTGCTCATACAAAAAGTTTTGACAATACAATCGTAGCTGTGTTACATGTAAAAATTAAGGTTTTTTGCCTTATTGGGTCTGAGCCGCTAGCTCAGCTGGTAGAGCATCTGCCTTTTAAGCAGGTGGTCCGGGGTTCGAGCCCCCGGCGGCTCACCATTTTTTTGCAGTATCAGTCTCAGTCCCCATCGTCTAGAGGCCAAGGACACCGCCCTTTCACGGCGGCGACGGGGGTTCGACTCCCCCTGGGGACGCCACATTAAAAGAGGCTGTAATTGCTTGGTTTTTTTATAACTAAGGTAGTTACGGCCTCTTTGTTTATGTATGTATCTTAAACTCTTCTTGCTCATAAGGGATTCCTCTGTGGCGTATGATATAAAGCTCCGCAAGGCCCCTGCTTCCTTGACTTTTTTGGTTCAATCTGTGAAAATCGTACACCATCACTTATATATGCCTGCAGCGCGGGGCCCTATAGTGCATCTCAAGATTTTTGAGCTTTTTATACGAGGTAGACCTCGGCCGCACTGCAGGATTCATTTTTTATTCCTGGCTATGGATGGGTATGCCGGAGTGCCGGAATCAGTCTAACCCGAGAGCAGGGGGGTGGGGGGGGAGCAACAATGTCAAAACGAATCTTTTTAAGCGATATACATATGGGCGCCAGGAGGCCCATGGCAGGCAATAGGCATCCCTATGACTGGTTGAACGCAGCAGAGGAAGGTCAGCTCGTAGATTTTTTATCGCACCTCTGTGCTGACGCAGCTGAGATCAGTGAAGTTGTCTTTGTGGGCGATATTCTCGATAACTGGATATGCCCTCATGATGAAGCGCCTCCAACCTTTACTGAGATACTAAGCGCTCATCCGCAGGTAGTTGCAGCAGTTAATGCCCTGCTGGCTCGCGGGGTGCGCCTTGTTTTCCTGGAGGGTAATCACGATATGTACCTTACAGAAGCCGAGCTGGAGACGGTCTTTACTCCCTCCGTCAACTTGAAGTATTACCCTGAGTTTTACCTGAATGAGGGCGTATATGCAGTCCATGGGCATTCTTTTGATCCTTTTAACAAGAGGGTTACGGGTGGTCCCGGTAATTACCCGGGACTTCCGCTTGGTTATTTCATGTCGCGTATAGTGGCCACAAAAAAAGCCGTGACCAATAGCTCCAGGCGCTCATTAGTCGAGCTCATAGAAGGCTTTATCGAGAGTCTCTCAGTTAACAATCCTCTGGCTGTTGCCGTCTTTGATGCTGTTCTGCATGATGCCAACCTGGACGAGAATATAACTTTCTTAATGCCAGACAGGACGGTGATTACTTATGCCGAAGTTCGAAATGCCTTCGCGGGCAGTCCCGTCTCCGCGAGCATAGCCGACCTGAGACCCTTTGCAAAGACATTAGCGGAAAACCATAAAGCCCCTAACGGCTTTAAGGACGTAGGTCTTGTTGTCTGCGGTCATACACATGACGCGTTGGTAGGACTCCTGGAACCTGATGGTTATATCGGTGATGGCACAGCTAATCTGCCGGTTTACGCCAATAGCGGCACATGGGCGGGCTCTGATGATAGCTATAAAGCGCCCACATATATTGAGGTTGAGCCTGACAGTGGTGACAGCAAGTTGATCTTTGTGCGCAGGATGATCTGGGAAGATGGAGCGCCGCATAAAAAAGGTGAAGAGTCTTTTTCACTGCCCGGCGGCAATGTCATCTGGACTACACCCGGCCCCAATTAGAGTCAGTATCTTCTTATTGAAGCCATCTCAAACTCAGAGGGATTAACCTCTCCAATGTGGCTGTTAGACCTGATAGGGTTGCAGAAGACCTTGATGTACTCGCGCAGGGCGGCGGGCACGGCCCGCCAAAAAAAATACAGTATCAAGCCTTGCAGAGGGGGTCTCATCCATCAACTTACTGTCCTTAAGTTGACTTGCCGCCGCTTTGCGCTATCATTAAAAAAAGCAAAGGCTGTATCTATAGCAAAGAGGGCGCAAGGGTCGCCATTTGACTTTAACCTTAAACCTTATAAGGAATTTATCATGGCAGAGACTACGCTATACGAACGCCTCGGTGGATATGACGCTATAAACGCCGTGGCAAACAACCTCTTACCACGCCTTATGTCAGACCCGCTTCTTGCCAGGTTCTGGGAGAACAGGGGCACAGACGGTATTGAGAGAGAGAAACAGCTGCTCATAGATTTTCTCTGCTGCAGCGCCGGAGGGCCGCTCTTGTATAGGGGCCGCGACATGGCCACCTCCCACAAGGGTATGGGCATTACAGAAGACGACTGGACGGCCTTAATGGGCCACGTTAATGCAACCCTTGACGAGTTCAAGGTGCCCGAGACCGAGAGAAACGAGGTTTTAGCCTTTATTGAGAGCACGAAGGAAGATATCGTGGAGTCATAGCCAGTAAGGGTGGGCGGGGGTTTTACGCATCGCCCCTTCCTCCCTCAGGCGCCGCCGATTATCCCTGTCTTCAAGTTTAAGAGTCAGTACCAGCACCCGGATAATCCCCCACCTCTATTGATAACGCTCTCCTCAAGCTCCCTTGCGATTTTTTCCTAAAAGATGTATGATAAGTGTAGTTATTCGAAAAAAAAGGAGCCCGTCTTCACCGGCTCCATCACATAACTGATAAGTGACCTCATTAGCAAAGGAGGAGGAATCCATGTCTATTATGTCTATGTCCAGATCATCATTTCGTTTCTTTACCATTATTATCACGGCGCTCCTTACGGCATCTTTTGTCTTTACCACCCAAGACGTCTTTGCCGACAAGAAGAGGTCCAGTGGAGAGAGGCACAAGAGAAGCAAGAAGCACGTTGTTGTAAAGAGGCCCCATAAGCGCGGTAAGCTTGTAACCAGTGTCTCGGCAGGGGCAAGTGGTTCAAGAGTGGCATCTGGTTCAAGACATAGAAGGGTGATTGTTACAAGACCGAGGCCGAGGCCGGGGAAACTTGTTGTCAATCTTCCGCCGAGGAATACCCGCATAGTAGTAAGGAACAGGCCATATTACTACTGGGGAGGGACCTTTTATTATAAGCGTCCCAGAGGCTACGTTGTCGTAGGTCCGCCCATAGGCGCTATCGTGCCAAGGCTCGCCATAGGGTTTAGTACGGTCTGGATTGGCGGGATCTTCTATTACTACTATGGAAACGTCTTTTACCGCAGGGTCCCTGCAGGATACGTGGTAGTGGCGCCGCCGGTTACCTCAAATGTTGTCCTTGAGACCCCGGCTGTTGTACAGCCGGCAGAGTCGGCCTCAGGCAGGGTCTCCGTCATAGCCGCGAGGCTCAACGTGAGAACCGGCCCATCTCTTGCCAACCCCATACTCTATCAGGTAAAGCAGAACGCCACCTTACATGTTCACGGCAGGGACAGGGGCTGGCTCTACGTGGAACTGCCGGACGGTAAATATGGATGGGTGATGGAAAAGTTTACCGTACTCATTGATATCCCTGCCAGCGGGTGAGTCCTGGAGCCGTACGTCGCGCCGGTATTTTCTTAGAGCGCTCAGTATTTAAAGGGCCAAGCCTCCAGCATACAGTCTTTGGTCCCCCTGGCTGAGTAGGGTTTAATGGAGGGGGTAAGGCAGGGGAAGATGCGTGGCAATAGGGGGAGGAGAGCTAAGAAGAGTATAAAGTGGGCCCATGGGGCCTGGGGGACGCAAAGGGCCAAGTGAATATCCTCATCGTTGAGCCCTATTACACGGGCTCACACGCCGCATGGGCAGAGGGCTATAAAAAAAACAGCCGCCATAACGTGGAGATACTCTCCCTGCCGGGCCGCAGTTGGAAGTGGCGCATGCACGGCGGCGCAGTAACTCTAAGTTCAGACTTCCTTGCCGAGGGCCAGCGTCCTGACCTCATCCTTGCTACCGACATGCTCGACCTCTCCACCTTTCTCGCGCTTACAAGGCCTCTATCCCACGGGATACCAACGGCTATATACTTTCACGAGAACCAGTTTACCTACCCCTGGCACCCCGATGACAGGGTACGCCAGAGAGGCAGGGACAGCCACTATGGTTTTATAAACTTCGTCTCCGCCCTTGCGGCAGAGAGGGTCTTTTTTAACTCCGCCTACCACCTTGAATCCTTCTTGCTGGGACTATCTGAGTATCTCGGAAAATATCCTGATTTTCAGAGAACTCTTTACGTTGATACCATAAGGGAAAAATCCGCTGTCCTTTATGTGGGTATGGATTTTAAGGCCCTTGATTCGTCCGCCCCTGCGGCAGAGGCCCTTCTCAGGACCTCGAAGGAGCCGCCACTTTTACTCTGGAATCACAGGTGGGAGTTCGATAAAAACCCCGAAATTTTTTTTCGCGCCCTTTATATACTTATGGATAGGGGTCTTGATTTTGAGGTAGCCATACTTGGAGAAAATTTCAGGGGCAGCCCTCTGGTCTTTAAAGAGGCCAGGGAGAGGCTCGGTGAGAGGGTAGTCCACTTTGGTTTTGTAGAGGATTTTTCGGCCTATGCCAGGTGGCTTAAGAGGGCCGATATACTGCCCGTTACATCAAGGCATGATTTTTTCGGCTGCTCAGTTGTAGAGGCCATATACTCCGGATGTTTTCCACTACTCCCCCATGGTCTTGCCTACCCGGAGCACTTATCCGCCAGTGGGCTCGGAGGGAACAAGGGCGAGGCGGATGATGTAAAAATGTGTTTTTATGAAGGGTTTGACGGCCTTATTCGCGGCCTTGAAAGGGTGCTCATAAGTATTGACAAGGTGAGAAAGACCTCTTTCAAGGCCCATGTAACCCGCTACGGCTGGCCGCAGATGGCCCCTCTCTATGACAGGGAGATGGAGCGGGTAGCGCGTGGCGGTATTACCGGGAAGAGACCGCTGCCCGCTCCAACACTCTGATTTATTTAACGACGCTGTTTATGATGAGATGAACAGATTTGGTCTCTCCATCTGTCTTTACAGCGGGGCTTAGACCCTCAAGGTCTCCGCTCTGTTTATTGGCGGCGCCGCTCTTTGAGACCCGCGCCGAGATGACGACCTCATCAAAGTTGGAGATTCTGAACATGGGCGCTACGGCCTTTGAGTCGTCAAGTTTTACTGTAAAGGGGAGGTCAGATACGTGCACTTTTACGGCGGCAAGGGGGGCTCTGGGACCTCGTCTTGCCTTGGCAAAGATAAAGACCACCTGGTCCGGAGTTGTCTGTCCTTTAAGCTCAGGGCTTATATCAACTGTTACTTTAACGGGGCCGCCGGCCATGGCCGTAGTGGCCGCGAAAATCATTAAGACCAGAAGAGTTGCCGTGTATGATAGTTGCCGAGTTAGTACATTTATTGTTCTTGCTCTCATCTTACGCTCCTTAATCTTTATTTGTTTATTTGATTGTTCTCTCTTGCCTTAACTGCTTTTTGCCGGAGGAGTTATTATTCCTTTTGACGCCTGCTGTATTCCCCGCCGCTGCCTACATATTCATTGTGAAAAGAACCTTTGTAAAACCACATCTGATAAAAGGATACCAGCGACTGAACCACGAAGGTAAAGCCGAATGCCGCGCCTCCTGCCATTACGGTATAGGCGAAGACCGGAGATGTAAACTTCGTGAACCACCACGAGGCTATATCTATAAGTATAGCAGCAAAAGGTATGATGACAATAGTTCGTTTCAGCCATACGGACATTTCCGCGAGTACAAATATCCTTCCAAGAAGATAGAACATCATGGCCATTCCGAATAGATGTATATGCGAGACCCTGACGAGAACGGCGATGGGGTCTCCGGTGTCCATCTCTCCAAGGGCCGTTACGGCCTCGTAGTTGCTGAGGTCCGGTATATTCTGGCCAAGGGCCGGGTTGTGGCATATAACACATTTTGCCTGGAGTATGGGTTGAATCTCTTTATCGAAGCGTTCCCTGGGGGCGCCATCGTGTATCCATGATATGATGGTGCTGGCCTCCTTATTTGTACGATAGGACTTCATCTTGCCTATTAGGGCCTGTTCGAGCCTCGTGCCCGAGCGGTTTCCACGGTACTTGATGTTAATGTCCTCAACGGAGAGCCCAGGTGTTCCGTCCTCATAAGAGGTATCCATGAAGATAAGGAGCATGGCGAAGACATACCCCACACCGAGCAGTAATATAAAGGATGTGTAAAGCAGCCTTTCCGATACGGAACAATCAGAGAACCTTCTGTAAGACATGTCTACCTCTAAATATTTATAAAGTTTTTTGAAGGCGCACTCTGGTCTTAGACATATATCTTACACGGTCTTCTTTTCCCAAAGCCCTGCTCTTTAATCCGGTATTTGAAAAGAGGATATCAGCTTCACCCCACCCATTGTGCTCCACGTCCCCCCATACATACTCTCGCCCCAAATGGGTTCCTTCAGGGATATATCTGCGTGATGTTGGTGGCCTGCATGCCCTTTTCGCCCTGTGTGAGGTCAAACTCGAAGATAATGTCGCGGCTTGGCATCTTGCCGATCTCAATGGATTGGTTGAAGGCGGATTCGTGGGCAAAGGCCG
>JBHHUW010000039.1:0-13602 GCA_046753945.1 Thermodesulfobacteriota bacterium | reverse complement strand
GTGGTGCCCAGGGACGGAATCGAACCGCCGACACGAGGATTTTCAGTCCTCTGCTCTACCGACTGAGCTACCTGGGCTTAGAGAATAGTCTTTTAAACTAATTTAAAGCGCACCCTCTTGTCAAGGTTTTTCATCTCTCTTAAGGGTTTTGAGCCTTCGGACTGTATGCCAGCACAGGGCCTCTGCCGGCTTTGAGCTCGCGAAAGGCCTCATAGCTCTTAAGTACCTTCTTTGTGTACCTTCTTGTCTCAGTGTATGGGATGGACTCGATGAACTCGTCATCAGGAAGGGGGTACCTCTCACGCCACCTCTTCACAACATTGAGCCCGGCGTTGTATCCGGCGATTGTCTCAACCGGGTCGCCGTCGGTTCTGTGCCAGAGATATGCCAGATACCATGCACCGAGGCGTATGTTGGTATCCGGGTCGAGGATCTCCCCTCTGGAGAGGGGGCCCATTTTCGATGCCTCTGCGATGAACCGGGCAGTTGATGGCATGACCTGCATGAGCCCAAGGGCCCCTGCTTTGGAGATTGTCCCGGGGTTAAAGGAACTCTCCTCTCTCATTACCGCGGCTACAAGAAGGGGGTCCGCCTCTCCGCTGAGCCCTTTTGTGCTCATATAATCCACCATCTTAATGGGAAAGGCAACCCTTAGAAGCCCGGGGGAAATTGTCTTTCCGCCGACCTGTAATAGATAAAAGTACGAGTCATACATCCATATGGCATGGTAGTAGTCACCTGCCCTGTAAAAGGCGCTCATCAGGCCGCTTATGACCTCACGGTTGGGGGTGGTTTTTTTAAGCGCCCTCTTCGCCTCCACTGCGGCTTCACTGGTAAGTCCTGTGCTGATGAGCGCAAAGACGGCCTTGAAGGCTTTTTCGTCTTCCAGTGTCCTCAGATCCCGCACCAACTGCCCCGGCCCTTCATCCCATGGCAGGACCACGGCGCCATTATCACCAAGACGCTTCTTTGCCATATAGCAGTAGTAACCGGGCGTGGCGCTCTTACAGGCAAGCCTATATTCCTTTAAGGCCTCCTCCTTCATGCCCGCCTTATCAAGGGCGCGGCCCCGCCAGTAAGCGAATTTCCGCCTGAAATCCCATCCAAGACTATCCCTGTAGAGATTAAGACCATTGTAGGCCTCAATGTACCTTCCCCTGCGGTAGAGCAGCCAGCCTCTCTTCCAGGCGGCAATAAGCGATTCGCGGCTCACCTCTTTTTCTTTATCCCCCCTCTCTTTAATACCGGTATTGGCCTTCATAAGCAGATTGTATGTGCCCAGCGCCTCCTCCCATCTCCCGGTATCCTCGTAGTAGGAGGCCTTTATCAGAAGTCCGCGGCGGGTCTCATAACTATGGGGAAAATTTCTGGCAAGGGTCTCAATGGTCTCCAAAAGCCTCTCGGTCTTGTTTTCTCGAAGGTATACGGTGGCAAGGAGTGAGAGCGCCTTTCTGTAGGCATAGCCTTGTTCATGGTCTCTGTGGCCGCGTCTGACGCGCCTTTCCAGTATGGACTCGGCCTCATCATATCTCTTAAGTCTGAAAAGGGTCTCCACAAGGAGGGTCTCGGCCTTATTCCTGCAGAAAATATCTTCGTTTATAAGGCCCTGCAGCTCTTCTGCGGCATTCTTGTACAAACCCGAGGCAAAGAGGGCCTCGCTGCGCTCGCAGCGCTCAACTGCCGAAAGAGTAAGGGGAAGTAGTATTTTATTCTTGCTAAGGATGTTTGCCGCCTCCAGGGCAGGCTTCTTGCCGGGGTGGCTTACGAGAAGGGTCTTAATGCCGGGAAGGGCTGAGTCATAGTCCTTGCGGGCCACCTCAAGCCTCACCGACCTTAATAGGGCCTCATCGGCCCTGGCGTGGCCGGGATATTCTCTCAGAAAATCCTTAAATAGGTCGACTGCATGGCCGGTCCTTCCCATCTCTTCGAGGACAAGGGCCCTCTCGTAAAGGGCCTCACCCCTGTAGGCAAATTCAGGGTAATCCCGTGCCGCGGACTCGTAGATAGACTCCGCAAGGTCAAGGTCAGAGTCTTTGTTATAGGCCCGGGCCAGATTGAGGAGCACATATGGCCGGATAACCTCAAGGGTGAGCGCTTCGCGCAGGAACTCCGCGGCGCCGGGGCCATTGCCCCTTAGGGCCTCCATACCGAGGACAAAAGAGGCCCGCGCAGCCCAAGTTGTGCCCTGATAGTCTTCTCTTATACGAAGGAGCGCAGCTACGCCAGCATCTTCACGGCCAAGCCTTATGGCCTCAAGGGCCGAGGCAAGGGCCGCCTCGGGCCGCAGTATTTCCCTGGTTGTGCCGCCGTGCTCAACGTTTCTCCTGGCAGCGCATGAGGGGAGGAGGATAAGTATAAGAAACAAAACTATTAGATATCTTCTCATAATAAGCCCTCTGTCTTTCCCTCTGCCCCTTTTTTTGGGGGGGGGCTGTAGTCTATTATTAAAGTATATCACGGCATGAAAAAAACAATGTGACTAAAGGCCCCCTTTTTATCCATGCACTTTTCCGTCAGTTTATTCTAATACTTGATAAA
This sequence comes from Thermodesulfobacteriota bacterium, assembly GCA_046753945.1. Taxonomy (GTDB): domain Bacteria; phylum Desulfobacterota; class GWC2-55-46; order GWC2-55-46; family JADFVP01; genus JAJRZX01. Next base: position 11,064 of record JBHHUW010000039.1, on the reverse strand, counting down.
AGAAGCGCAAGGTATATAATAAAAAAAACTTTTCACAATGGAGGGATTTTTACAATATGCAGGGATTAAAGAAGTTGTCCGCAGACGAACAGATAGCGTATTTTTCCATGGAGATAGGGCTTACTGACGATGTTCCCACTTTCTCCGGGGGACTCGGCATCCTTGCCGGCGATACATTGAAGAGCGCCGCGGAGCTGAACCTGCCCATGGTGGCTGTAACGCTCCTTGCGAGAAAGGGCTTTTTCAGACAGGTACTTGATGCCAATGGAAATCAGAGCGAGGAGCCCATAGACTGGGAGCCCTCCAAGTTCATGAGGCCCCTTCCCAATAAGGTGAGTGTTACCATAGAGGGCCGTACCGTAGCCATAGCCGTCTGGTGCAGAGATATCCTCTGCCCCGTCACAGAGTGGAAGGTCCCTGTCTTCTACCTTGATACGGATTTACCGGAAAATGACGAGAAGGACAGGGGTCTTACGGATTTTCTCTACGGCGGCGAGAGCGAATACCGGCTCAAGCAGGAAATTGTCCTCGGCATAGGCGGAGTGCTCATGTTAAAGGCGCTGCGGCTGAGGATAAAAAAATACCATATGAACGAGGGCCACGCGGCGCTCCTCACCATAGAGCTCCTGAAGCGTTTTAAGCGCGACATAGAGTCTGTCTGGGATGAAAAACAGGTATGGGACGAAGAAAGCGTGCGCGAGCTATGCGTCTTTACCACCCATACGCCTGTTGAGGCCGGTCACGACCGTTTTCCCTATGACTTGGTAGAGCGTGTCCTGGGTGAGATTATCTCCTTTGATGAGATGAAAAAACTCGCCGGCGCGGATTGCTTCAATATGACCTATCTCGCCATGAACCTCAGCAAGTATATAAACGGTGTTGCAAAAAAACACGGCGAGGTCTCAAGGAACATGTTTCCCGGCTACGAGATTAACGCTATAACAAACGGCGTTCACAGCCATACATGGGTCTCGCCGAGCTTTGCACGGCTTTACGATAAGTATCTGCCCGGGTGGGCCAACGAGCCGGAGATATTTGTGCGCGTGGACAGGGTGCCGCAAGAGGAGCTCTGGGACGCCCATATGGAGGCAAAGAAGAAACTCATTGATTATGTGAACCATGTCTCAGATGTAAAGATGGACTATGATACCCTTACCATCGGATTTGCCCGGAGGGCTACGGCATACAAGAGGGCGGAGATGCTCTTTGCCGATATGGAGCGTCTTAAAAAAGCAGGCAAGGGCAGGCTGCAGGTAATCTACGCCGGAAAGGCCCATCCCCGCGATACAGGCGGAAAGCAGATTATCCGCGAGGTATTTGAGAGGATTAAGGAACTAAAGGGTGATATCAAGGTAGTCTATCTGGAGAACTACAAGATAGACATCGCCAAAAAACTCGTAGCCGGCGTGGACGTATGGCTAAATACCCCCATGCGCCCCAGGGAGGCCTCAGGAACAAGCGGCATGAAGGCCTCGCATAACGGCGTGCTCAACTTCAGCGTCCTTGACGGATGGTGGATAGAGGGCTTTATCGAGGGCGCAACGGGCTGGTCCATAGGCCCAGAACCTACGGACAGCCCCGTATCAAACTACGCCGCCGACAGCGAGGACCTTTACAAAAAGCTCGAAAAAGAGATAATACCACTCTACTATGAGGACAGGGAAGGCTGGATAAGGATGATGTCCAGCGCTATCGGCAAGGTAGCCTACTACTTTAATACTCACAGGATGATGCGCCGTTACGTTACCGAGGCGTATATACGGTAAGAAGCGCCAGAGCCTTAGGCGGGCCGGCCTGTAGGGGAAAAGTAGCGGCATGGGGGGGGGAGTGCCGTGATTCGGCGCTCCTGGGTTCAGGTGCAAGGTGAGGCGCTCTTTATTGCGCCAGCCTTGGCAGTCCGCCTCTTTTGAGCATAATGAGGCCCCCTTTTTCACTGCAGTCCAGCCTGCTTGGGCCTTTAATCACGGCTCTGTAAAAGACCGGGCCTCGCGCCCCGCACTCTTACTGCCCCGTATAAGGTTTTGAGGTAGAACGCCATGGACAATTTTATTAGAGCCCTCTGCAATAAAGACGGTGCGAGGCCTCTCCGGGGAGCTGGTCTGCTTTTGCCAAAATTCTTTTTTCCCCTCCTTTTTGCCTCTCTTATAAGCCTTTTTTTATCACCTGCCCTGGCAGGGCCTATTTCTCTTAATCAGGAACAGTGGGAAAGGCCCCCGGACCCCGCTCCCGAGGAGAGCAAGGCAATACCTGTTATTGTTGAAAACAGGGCAGACAAAATGAGGGAGGCCTTTACGCTTGACCTCGGCAATGGGCTGAACGCAGGGGAGGCTGCCCTTCTTGCCATCATAACGCACCCTTATATTAAGAGCATCAGGGAAAAAAAAGGCCTGAAAATGCCTCAACTTATAAACTCAGGGCAGCTGAAACCGCCCCGTATTGCGGTATCTGATGAGAGTGTGGCAGCGCCATGGTTCCCGAGAGAGAGAGTACAGCTCCTTAAGGAGACGGCGGACCGTCTTTCCGGCGCCCCTGTATATGAGCAGATGGAGCTTGAATCAGCGTGGCTCGAATGGCAGGCCTCAGAGGCCGCGAGGCTGGCTCTTTACAGAAAGGTTAACAGCAAAGAGATTATAGACTTATTAAGGCAGATAGAAAAGCTCTATAAGGAGATATACAAGACTACCTCAAAGGCCGAGTACAGAGAGGAAGAAAAATATCAGGAGATGCGCGCTACGGCCAGGCTGGGTTACCGGAAGATGAAAAAATCCGGCAAAGTTGAGCGAAAGGAGCTTAGCATCAGCAGGGCGGATCTGAACCACGCGCTGAGCCTTCCAACAAATATTGATACCCCCCTTGAGGACAACGTTACTTTCACCTGGCCAGGCACCATTCCATCGGCAAAAGAACTTACCCGGAACCTGAGCCTGCGGCGTCTTGATCTTTTGGCCTTTAAAAAGGGCATAGATGAGAAGAACCTGGAGCTTATGGGCTATATACGCTCCAGGTTTAATGTGGTTAACATCTCTATACTTGCAGATAAAAAGGAACACTGGCTCGACACCGCGGCTACGGGCGTTTATATGATTTTTCCGCTCTTTACGGAAAACCATGGCGTAGCAGGCCTCATGTCCACAAATGGCGAACTCTTCACCAAGAACTACAAGCACCGCCTAAAGGTGGCAACGCTCCAGATAAGCCGCCTTGTAGAGGGTATGACCTTTATAGCCGGGGAGCTCGAGAGGATAGACGCCACACTGCCAGCTCTGCAAAAGGAGGCTGAGGCAGGCCGAGGCGAAAACTCACCTGTTGCGGCGCTGCAGAAGAAAAAAACACTCCTGGCCGTAAGGCTCCTCCGTCTCCGGCTCTTAAGAAAGTTTTTGGATACCGGTTTCGCCCTTGAGATAGCCTCCGGTACAAGGATTATTGAGACTCCGGGTCTCTGAAATGCCTCTTTGAAGTAAAAGGGGGTAAGGTTCATATAAAGGTCATGGCCGTCTTGCCGGCCCCTTCTGCCCCTTCTGCGGCTACCTCTGTCTTGCTGCAGGTCATCTGTGGCGGGGTAGGAAAAAGACCTCCATACCCCCCCCATTGCCCCTGCCGCCCCCGCCATGCCGTTGATTCTCCAGAAGAGTCCATCTTTTTGATACTTCAGTCCAAAAAGCTACTCATCTAATGGTTGCTCTGGTTTTTGAAGCTCGTGAAGAAGCAGCACGCCGCCTATGAATACGTTTACATAAAGGGTGGAAAACCTCCAGAGAATAGTATAAAGAGGGGCAATGGCATCAGTGACAAAGGATGCCATGAGCACAAGGGAGCTTATCTCGGCAAGGCCCGAGCCCCCGGGCGTGGGACTGAAGTATGTAATAAGGGTGATGAGGAGCTGTATGTACATGACAACAAAGAGGTTGGCGTCCATGCCGAGACCACGGACAATGAAGTAGGGGATGATGAAACGAGTGGCGAAAAAAAGGCATGTAAATATAAAGCCCAGGCACATGGCCCTCTTGCCGTGCCTGCACATGAAGATGGAGGCCCCGCGGTAATTGAGCAGTCCTTCGCATATACGCGTAAGGCGGTGCTCTATCTTGCCGTGGCGGTCTATTGTCCTGCCGCTCGCTTTGAGGCGGTAAAAGATAAAGAGGATAGCTCTATTGACGCTATTAGTAAAAATAACGGAGATAAGAAATATACCCGTGGCTACTGCCATCATTATGGAGGCCGTCTTTATCATTACAGAGAAGAAGGATCCCATGGCCTGGTCCTGAAAATAATAAACAACAAAGAGCGCTATGGTGAGGAAAAAGAGGGTGCAGATAAAGGTCATGATGGTCCCTGCGGTAGCCTCGGAGATGGGTATATCGTCTCTGGTGATAAAATATATCTCGGCTACGCCTCCCCCTGTCTGCGAGGGCGTGGCGGCGCCGAGAAAGAGGTTGCCGTAGGAGGCCTTTACAGCGGACTTGTAGGTTATGGCAGGGTTGATGACCTTCATGATGTAGTAGGTGCGCAGCCCCCCAAGGGGGCCCTCAAGCCACGAGGCCGAAAAAGCAATAAAGAGCATGAAAAAATTCATGCTCAGAGGAGCAATATGAATAGAGCCGTTTATCTTATGAAATGAGGGAAATATGAATATCCCTATCTGCGTGAGAAGGGATATGGCAACAAAAATACGTATGCCTAATATGATCTTTTTTCTATTCATCCTAAATAACCCCTTACTTTCTTTTGGAAAAAAGAAAGTAAGACAAAGAAAACCAACGGGGGAATATACTTAACACCTTTGAATTTACATCACGCTCCCACGCGGCTTTTGGAAAAAAGAAACCAAGACAAAGAAAACCAACAAGGGACCGAGGTTAGAACTATTGCAGGCACATTACCGCCCCCACGATAAAAAACTTGTAGAGTAGACACTGCCCACCAAAAAAAAGCTGACCTTATCTCTCCCTTCTTACCCCCTCATCAATTTCCATGAACTCAGGCCCACCCCTTGTAGCGGTTTGTTATTGGCATGCGCCTGTCTCTGCCAAAGGCACGCGGGGTTATCCTTACTCCAGGGGCGGCCTGCCGGCGTTTGTACTCGCTCCTGTCCACCAGACCTATGACCCTTTTTACTAACCCCTCATTAAAGCCCATGGCCGCAATCTCGGCCATGTTTTGGTCTTCCTCCACATAGGCCTTTAAAATAGTATCAAGCTTGTCATATGGCGGCAGAGTGTCATCGTCGCGCTGGTTCTTTCGAAGCTCGGCGCTGGGGGCCTTTGTGATGATACGGCGGGGTATGGTCTCGCCCTGGCCGCGGCTCTTGTTAATCCACTCCGATAGCCTGTATACAAGGGTCTTGGGCACGTCTTTAATGACGGAAAACCCTCCGGCCATGTCTCCGTAGAGCGTGGCATACCCTACGCTGAGCTCGCTCTTGTTGCCTGTGGTAAGGACAAGCCAGCCGAACTTGTTGCTAAGGGCCATGATAATATCACCGCGAATCCGGGCCTGAAGGTTCTCTTCAGTTACATCCGAGGGCCTATCTGCAAAAAAAGGGGCCAGCCCCTTGAGGTAAAGCCCCAGTATATCGTCAATGGGCTTTGTGAGGAGCGTAATGCCGAGGTTTGCCGCAAGCTCAACGGCGTCTTCTCGACTCTCCGTAGAGGTATACCCCGAGGGCATGAAGACGCATGTTATATTCTCACTGCCAAGGGCCTCTGCGGCAAGAGCCGCCACAAGGGCTGAATCAATACCGCCGCTGAGGGCCAGGACAGCGTGGCCAAAATTGTTTTTTTTCGCGTAATCCCTTGTCCCCATGACAAGGGCGCGGTATACCTCCTCGCAGGGCTCAAGGAGGGGGGCAATTTCGGGGGTAAAAGGGGCAGTGGCAGGGGCTTCCCCTTGCTTTAGAGGAGGCAGGGTGATGGTCTTTATCCTCTCAGAGCCTTTTTTCTCTTTCTCTTCCCCGGCGCTTTTTTTTATGGTTTTCGCCTCCACCGCAAGGTCATGGAGAAGAAGGGTCTCAGTAAAGCCCTCTGCCCGCGCAAGTACCGAGCCGTCGCTTCCTATAATAAGGCCATGGCCGTCGAATACAAGCTCGTCCTGGCCGCCCACCATATTATTGTAGACGATTGCCACCCCATTATCCAGGGCTCGCTCCATGAGCATACTCTCGCGCTCTGCGGCCTTCTCCATGTGATAAGGCGAGGCATTTATGTTTATTATTACAGCAGCCCCACAGGCGGACTGAAGCCGCGCCGGGCCCTCAGGGGTCCAGATATCCTCACATACGCCAAGTCCCATGGTAATGCCCTTTAAGACAAAATTTACGGGAGCCTTGCCAGTGCTAAAGTATCTCTTCTCATCAAAGACCCCGTAATTTGGGAGAAACATCTTATGGTAGACACCGGCTACGGCTCCATCATGTACAAGGGCCGCGCCGTTAAAGATGCCATTATCGTTCTTATCCACAAAGCCGATAACTGCGGTTATATTCGTTATTTTTTCTGATATTTCACCCAGAGTCCTCATATTGTCTTTTATAAAGGCGGGCTTAAGGAGCAGGTCTTCAGGCGGATAGCCCGTGATGACAAGCTCGGGGAAGACAACGAGGTCAGCGCCCTCTTTACGGGCCCTTTCAGTGTACTCCAGAACGAGCGAGGCATTGCCCTTGAGGTCTCCCACAGTGGGGTTTACCTGGGCCATGGCTATTCTAATCGAGGTCATAGGCTGTAGATTATCAGAAAAAAAGGTTTTTTTAAAGAAGAGAAAAGCAATCAAAGTGGAAGAGAGGCGGCAGGGTAACGCTAAAACTCACGCCCAAGGCATATGAGCCTTTGCTCTGCAGTCTGAAGTGGGAAATCCCGGTTACCGCACCTCCCCCTTCATTGCCAGATCGGAGGCCCCGGCCCTCTGGACGCACCTTGGCCCTTATGGGGCCTCGGCAGAGAATTTGGTAAGCTGTTTTCCCGCTCACCCCTCCCCCGCATCCCCCCCTACCTGAGCCAAAAAAGACGTAATAAAAGCATTGAATTTTTGTTGATGATTGCATTTTTTATCACAGGCCCCGGGGGTTGTCAATCCCCCAAAAGTATGGGTTTTTAAAAAAAAGGTCTTTTGGGGAGAATAAGGGTTTTCAAGGTGAATAAAAGGCTCTGTATCCCTTGCTTTGAGGACAAGGCAGGCAAGGTTCCTTTTACGAACTTAAGCCGCAGGCAGGGGTTTTTTCGCCACTTCTACCTCCAGAGACTTACTGCACCTTCCCGGCTTACAGGCTGCTTTGTTATTCCGCTGGCCGCCAGCGCAGGCAGGGGTTTTTCGCTAACCCCTCCTGACATTCGTAAGGCTATTGACCTTTCGTGCTGAGGAGCTACTTATTTCTCTTCTGTGCGCCAGCGTAGATAAGGGTTTCTTGCCGCCATGGCCTCGTCTACCCTGCCGACGATGGTATTGTGGGGCGCGCCCTTGATAAGCTCCGGGCTGGCCACGGCCTCATGGGCAATGGCCTTCATAGTCTCTATAAAGTTATCAAGGGTCTCCAGGGATTCTGTCTCCGTGGGCTCTATCATCATGGCGCCGTGAACCACTGTGGGAAAGTATATAGTGGGCGGGTGATAACCGTAATCCATGAGCCTCTTTGCCATATCAAGGGTGGTAATGCCGTGCTTACCTTGCAGTTTATCTGAAAAGACGCACTCGTGCATGGGCGGCACATGGTCATAGGGCAGCTCAAAGTCTTTTTCAAGACCAGCCCTTATGTAGTTGGCGTTAAGTACGGCCGTCTCGCTTACACGCCTGAGGCCATCGGGGCCAAGACGCCTGATGTAGGCATAGGCCCGCACCAGAACAGCAAAATTGCCGTAAAAGGCGTTTAGCCTGCCGATGGAGAGGGGTTTTTTATAATCAAGTGAGAAGGTCTCGCCTTTTTTCATGACGCGCGGTACGGGCAGGTATGGTTCCAGCCCTTTAACTACCCCCACGGGGCCGCTTCCAGGGCCGCCTCCGCCGTGGGGCGAGGAAAAAGTCTTATGCAGGTTGATATGCACTACGTCTACGCCCATATCCCCGAGGCGCGCGATGCCCATGAGGGCATTGAGATTAGCCCCGTCACAGTAAAGCAGGCCGCCTCTGCTATGGAGGGCATCTGCTATCTCTTTTATATGAGACTCAAAAAGCCCCAGCGTATTGGGGTTTGTAAGCATAATAGCGGCAACATCGTCGTCAAGGACTTTTTCCACGGCGGCAAGGGTGAGGATACCTTCTGGCCCTACCTTTACGGGCGTAACCTTAAACCCGGCGAGGTGCGCGCTGGCCGGGTTTGTGCCGTGGGCCGTATCCGGTATGATAACCCTGTTTTTGTTGAGACCTTTGTCTTTCAGGTAAGCCGCTATGGCAAGGAGCCCGCAGAACTCTCCCTGTGCCCCTGCCGATGGCTGCAGCGTCATGGCGTCCATGCCCGTTATCCGAGACAGGTCTTCCGAGAGCTCGTACATGAGCCTCAGCGCCCCCTGCGTATACTCAGCGTCCTGCAGTGGGTGCAGCCGCGAGAACCCCGGCATACGGGCTATAGTCTCGTTAATGCGGGGGTTGTACTTCATGGTGCACGAACCCAGGGGGTAAAAACCCGTGTCAACGCCGAAATTCCACTGCGAGAGCCTTGTGTAATGACGGATGACGTCTCCCTCGGAGACCTCGGGAAAGCCCTCCATTGCGTCGCCCTCGGGCCGGAGAAATTTTTCCGGTATGAGCTCCGAGGCCTTAACTGCGGGCACGCCGCCGCAGGAGGGTTTTACGCCCGCTCTATCAGGCGCTGATCTCTCAAAGATAAGGGGCTCTTTGATCTTTAGACCCTTTACTGCCCGTTCTTTCATGTAAGTTCCCTGTTATTCTTTATTATAAAAACATTTTTCTCAGCCCAGATCCTTGAATGTATCCCCGAGGGCCGCGCAGAATCCGTCCATATCCCTCTTTGAGTTCATCTCCGTTACGCAGAGAAGTAGCATATCCTTAAGCACCGGGTAATACTCCGAAAGCGCGAGCCCCCCGATAAAACCTTTACCCTTTAAGGCCCCGAGGATTTTATCTGCCTCCACGGGCAGTCTTATGGCGAACTCGTTAAAGGTGGGGCCTGTAAAGGCAGGTGTAACTCCCTTTATCTCAGAGAGTTTTGTCTTCATATAGGCGGCCCTTGAGAGGTTTATACGGGCAAGCTCCTTAAGGCCGCTTCTACCCAGGCTTGTAAGGTATATGGCCGCCGTGAGCGTGGCAAGCCCCTGATTGGTGCATATGTTGGAGGTGGCCCGCTCACGCCTGATGTGCTGCTCGCGCGTGGCAAAGGTAAGGCAATAGGCGCTTCTGCCCTCAGCGTCAAGGGTTTTTCCTACTACACGGCCGGGCATCTGGCGGAGAAATTTTTCCCTTATTGCCATGAAGCCGAAATAGGGGCCCCCGTAGTTAAGGGAATTACCAAAGGATTGACCCTCGCCCACTACTATATCAGCGCCGGCCCGCCCGGGGGGCTGCAGGAGGGCCAGAGATAGGGGCTCTGTTACTGCCACAATAAGGAGGGCGCCTTTTTCATGCACTTTATTCGCAAGCTCTTCAAGCTCCTCGATGCAGCCGAAAAAATTAGGGTGCTGTACTACAAGGCAGGCCGTATCTTCTGTAATGGCCTTCTCTACGGCCTCTATGGTAGTCCCCCCGGTCTCGGCGCAGAAAGGTATCTCTCTAATGCACCCCTCTGAGGCCTGCAGATAGGTAGACGTTGTCTCTCTGTATGAGGGGTGCAGGGCAGAGCTAAGGAGAACGCCATCCCGCCTTGTTACGCGCCTTGCCATAAGCGCGGCCTCGGCCGTGGCCGAGGCCCCGTCATAGAGCGAGGCGTTGGAGATGTCCATGGCCGTCAACTGGCAGATAAGGGTCTGGTACTCAAAAGCGGCCTGCAGGGTTCCCTGGCTTATCTCAGGCTGATAGGGTGTGTAAGAGGTATAGAACTCCGACCTTGAGATAAGGCTGTCCACTGTAGAGGGGATATAATGGTTGTAGGCCCCGGCCCCGAGAAAACTTACCATGGACTCAACCGAGGTGTTGCTCCCGGCAAGCTCTTTCAAGTGGCCGAGCAGGTCCTGCTCCGTTAAGCCCTGTCTTATCCCAAGTTCTCCGGTAAACCTCAGTCCCCGGGGAATGCCCTCGAGTAACTCGTCAAAGCCCTTAACACCTGTTTTTTCGAGTATCTTTTCTTTTTCTCTCTCCGTAAGAGGCACGTATGGCACGGCTTATTACTTCTCCTCTTCTACGTATTGCTCGTACTCATCGGCAGAGAGCAGGCCCTCAAGCTCGTCCTCGGAAGGGGACCCTATCTTAATCATCCAGGCATCACCGTAGGGATCTTCGTTTATGACCTCGGGGCTATCGACGATGGCGTCGTTTACCTCGATGACATTACCTGATAGGGGGGCATAGAGGTCTGAGACGGCCTTGACTGATTCCACAACGCCGAAGGCCTCGTCCTTGGTAACATCGCTGCCTTCTTCTGGCAGTTCCACGTAGACTACATCTCCGAGAGAGTCCTGGGCGTGGTCAGTAATGCCCACAACAGCCGTCTCTCCCTCGAGCCTTATCCACTCGTGCTCCTTGGTGTATTTCAGGTCTTTTGGAGTATCCATTCGCTTATCTCCTTTTTTGTTAAATTAAGGCTTTTTTGCCTGTTTTGCTCTGAAATTGGCCTTATTTGGCCCTTTTTTTATAAAAAGGCGTCTTTACTACATTTGCCTTAAATGGTCTGCCGCGTATGATGACCTCTATCTCCGTGCCCGTTTCAGTGGCAGATGGCGGCAGATAGGCCATGCCCAGCCCTCGTCTTAGGCAGGGCGAGAGAGTGCCGCTGGTAACAAATCCCGCATTTACTCCATCTATCTGTACGTCATAGCCATCGCGGGGCACGCCCGGGCCCTCAAGTATAAAACCCGCAAGGGTCTTTTCCACACCATTTTTTGCCTGGGCCTTTATGATATCATCACCGAGAAATACCTCTTTATCAAGGCCCACGAAGCGGCTGAGACCTGCCTCTACAGGGGTTAT
>JBHHUW010000038.1:0-13714 GCA_046753945.1 Thermodesulfobacteriota bacterium | reverse complement strand
TCTTGCCGCATTTTTCTCTGCTCTCCTTATCTACATGGGCGCAGACCTCGTCCATATCAAATGGCCGCTCGGGTATGAGTATAACGTCGGCGCTTCCGGCGAGCCCTCCGTGAAAGGCAATCCAGCCGGCGTTACGCCCCATTACCTCCACCACCATGGCCCTGTGATGGGACTCCGCCGTGGTATGGAGCCTGTCAAGGGCCTCCGATACAATAGAGACGGCCGTATCAAAACCAAATGTAGTATCAGTGCCCGAGAGGTCGTTGTCGATGGTCTTTGGCACGCCCACGGTCTTGATGCCCCTGTCAAAGAGCTTTGAGGCCACGCCAAGGGTATCGTCTCCGCCTATGCATACGAGGGCGTCTATGGAGAGGGCCTTGAGGTTGGCAATAACTTTTTCCACATCGCCCTCATGCTTAAAGGGGTTTGTACGCGAGGTGCCGAGTATGGTGCCGCCCAGCGGGAGTATGTTGGAGACGTCTTTATTGGTAAGCTCCACGGTTATGGACTCAACAAGCCCCTTCCACCCGTCGCGTATACCTGTAAACTCATAACCGAACTGAAGCCCCCGTGTTACTACACCCCTTATGACCGCGTTAAGCCCCGGACAATCGCCGCCCCCTGTAAGGATTCCAACCTTCATCACCGCACCTCCGTCTAAGATTTAAATATCAAGATTATCTCTGTAATAAATACTGTAGCGCAAAAAATCAAATCTCCTTAAAGAGCGGAAAGCGCACCGTAAAGGCAGTGCCCTCGCCATAGGAGCTCTCCACGGAAATGGTCCCCCCGTAGGTCTCTACAATCTCTTTACAGATACTGAGGCCAAGCCCGGCGCCCCCGGCCTCACGTGTGCGCGCCTTGTCAACACGGTAGAACCTGTCAAAGACATGGGGCAGGTCCTCACTCATAATACCCACGCCCGTGTCTCTCACCTTGAAGACTGCCTCATCGCCCTCTCTACTTACCGAGAGCGACACATCACCGCCCCTGCCCGTATACTTGATGGCATTATCAATGAGGTTATAAAAGAGCTGGCCTATACGGAGCGGGTCTGCCTCTACCACTGCGGGTTCGTTCTTAACTACCCTGAGGGTAACGCCCCTGTCAAGGGCAAAACGCTTGAAGTGCTCAAACCTCTCCATAAGTACAGTCTCCAGATGAACCCCCTCAAGGGCAGCGGCCCCCTTTTCAACGCCTATCTTCGTAAGGTCCAGAAGGTTCTTTACGATGTTGCTCATCCTGTCAACCTCCTCAAGACTGCTCGTGATGACGTCGCGCATCAACTGTGGCTCTCCCGTGGAGCGAAGCGCTATCTCCATCTCTCCTTTTAATATAGTCAGCGGGGTCTTAAGCTCATGAGAGGCATCTGCGCTGAACTGTTTTATCTGCGAGAAGGAATCCTCAAGCCTCTCTATCATCTCATTTACAGTGCTTGCCAGCTTGCCTATCTCATCACCCCTGTTTTCCACCTCAATCCGCTCGTTGAGGTTCTCCGCCCCTATCCTCCTTGCCGTGGCCGTAATAGCCGTCACCGGCGCCAGCGCCTTTCTGGCAAGATACCAGCCAATGGCCCCGGCTATTACCAGAGACGCTGCGGCACCGAAGATAAAGATGTAAAAGAGAGACCGAAAGACCTCTTCCATGAGCTCAAGAGAAGAACCGACCTGCACTATGGCCACAAGGCCCCTTCCCTTGAAGATAACAGGCCTTGATATCATCCTTACAGGGAACTGGCCCCGCTTCGTAACTGTCTGAAATGTGGATATGCCCTTCAGGGCGTTGGCGTAAGACTCTTTCTCAAGGGGCAGCGTAAGTTTACCGAGGCCCGAAGAGACTGCCACCACCTTGCCGTGAGGCTCAAGTACCTGTATGTGGTTGCCCGAGGTCTTGATGCCGAAAAACCTTTCGAGCATTATGGCGAAATCTCCGGGCACAAAGAGCTTGCCCCTTGGATTTATAACCGTATGGGGCAGCATATCGGCCACAGAGGTTATCTGCGCGTCAATACGCGTTATGAAGATGCTGTAAAGTGAGTATGAGAATATGGCGCCCATGGAGAGAAAACTTATCATGAGCAGGGAGACATACCAGAAGGTAAGCCTTGTACGTATGGAAAATGCCATCTTCAACCCCCGGGAATAGACCCCTTAAGCCCCCTGCTCCGGGGCCTCTATGCCGGCTATCTTCATAAGTTTTTCAAGGGATATTATGATTATCTCTTTTCTCTTTATGGAGATAATACCCTCTTCCTTGAAACCCTTCAAGAGCCTTATGGAGGTCTCCTGCGTTATGCCCAGCAGCTCTGCTATCTCAAGACGCGAGAGCGTAAGATTAAGCCTGATGCTGCCATTGCCGAGCTCCGAGCCGTACTCGCCGGCAAGGGTAGAGAGCAGATGGGCCATCTTCTCTCTCGCGTTCAGAAGACCCAGGTTGCCTATGCGGCCATAGGCCTCATTGAGCTCACGGCCAAGAGAGAGGATAAGCTTTCTCGCCATATCGCTATCCGTCTCAATGATACTGAAAAAATCACTCTTTCTTATATAACAGAGCTCGCAGTCCTCCATGGCTATGGCCGTATTGGTAAAAGCATGGGCACCGTAAAATACCTCAAAACCAAGGATATCCCCGGGGCCAAGGATTTTTATTATCTGCTCCTTGCCCTTAACCGAGCCCCGCAGCAGCTTTACCCTGCCGGAACGCACCACATAAAGGCCTTCTACCAGGTCCCCCTCAAGAAAGATAACGTCTCTCTTTCTAAAGGTGGAGAAGATGATTACGTCCTTAAAGGAATCAAGCTGGCCCTCGGAGAGGTCCGTAAAAAGGGTATTCTCCTTAATAGTACACTGACATAGGGCACAGTAGTTCTCATCGCTGCGCAGAGTATCCATATCACCACTATAGTTGGTAAGAGTATCACTAATAAGCAGGCCCACCAATAAGCCCGCTTAACCATTACATATAAACTCATTATATCAGAACAGGGCCTTCATATAAAGCGACCTTAAAGGGCATGGCCATGCGGCAAGGCTTAAAAAAAGTGCTCCAGCGCCTCTTGAACAGTACTGACGCCCTTAAGCTCCATATGCTTTGGCGCCTTTAACCCTTTAAGGTTACCCTGCGGGATAATGCACCTTGTAAAACCCAGTTTAGCGGCCTCGGCCACCCTCTCGCCGGGTCTGCCAACGGCGCGGACCTCACCGGCAAGGCCTACCTCGCCAAATACCACGGTCTTTGTCTCAAGGGCTTTATCAAGGTAGTTTGAGGATATTGAGGCGATAATGGCAAGATCCGCCGCCGGCTCGGTAAGACGTATCCCCCCGGCCACCTTGACAAAGATATCAAAATTATTGAGCACAAGGGCCGCCTTTTTTTCAAGCACCGCCGCAAGTATCATCACCCTGTTGTAATCAACGCCTACGATAGTCCTTCTCGGCACACCAAAATTTGTGGGACAGACCAGTGACTGCACCTCTACAAGTACGGTTCGCGTGCCCTCAACACTTGGCACAACAGCAGAGCCCGTGGCCCCCAGCGGCCTCTCGGCAAGAAAAACCTCCGAGGGGTTCAATACCTCCTTCAGCCCCCTGTCAGTCATCTCAAATATACCTGTCTCCATTATAGAGCCGAAACGGTTCTTAACAGCGCGCAGAAGCCTGTACTGATGGTCTTTGTCGCCCTCGAAGTAAAGCACCGTATCCACCATGTGCTCCAGTGTCTTGGGACCGGCTATAAAGCCCTCCTTGGTTACATGGCCAACAAGAAAAAGCGTTGCGTCCATGCTCTTGGCCCTGGTAATAAGCCTTGCCGAAGTCTCGCGGAGCTGTGTAAGAGAGCCCGGCGAGGCCTCGCACTCAAGGGTAAAGAGGGTCTGAACAGAGTCTATTACAATGGCCCCGGGAGTTATATTTTTTATTGTATCAAAAACCTTCTCAAGGCATGTCTCAGCCGCTACTACCACTCCCGGAGAGGTGAGACCGAGCCTCTCGGCCCTCATGCCTATCTGGCGAAGCGACTCCTCACCTGTAATATAAAGTACGGTTCCGCCCCCCGCGGCATAGCTCCCCATGGCCTCCAGTATGAGCGTGGACTTTCCTATGCCCGGCTCGCCGCCTATAAGCACGGCGCCTCCAGGGACCATGCCTCCGCCAAGGACCCTGTCAAACTCACCTGTGCCCGTAAGTACCCGAAAGAGGTCTGCACCGGTGAGCTCGGTGAGAGGCAGGGCCTGGACCTCGCCAGCCGCAGGTCCCCTGGCATGGGGGGTCTCTGTAACGCGCTCTTCCACGAAGGAGTTCCACGCCGAGCAGCCCGGACACCTGCCCAGCCACTTGT
The DNA here is from genome assembly GCA_046753945.1 of Thermodesulfobacteriota bacterium. GTDB lineage: Bacteria > Desulfobacterota > GWC2-55-46 > GWC2-55-46 > JADFVP01 > JAJRZX01. Next base: position 9,379 of record JBHHUW010000038.1, on the reverse strand, counting down.
GAGAGCTATGACCGCAGGATTGACAACTGTATTGCAGCCTGTTTTTTTTGCTCATGAGACCCTGATTTCACCGGGCTCTGCCCGTGATAAAGGCCCGGGGAGGAAGAATTGTCCGGCCATTTTGAAAAAATTACAAAAATGCCCTAAGGCGTGGAAAAAACAGTATAAGATTGACAAAAAAGGCTCTTTTGTTATGATAAGTTGAAAATATTTAACTAATGGGACATAAGATGGATTCAAGCAACGCGACTCCAACAACAATACTAAATGAACTGAACAAGGCTGTCAAGATGCACAACTTCTACCCCTCTGGGCATCCTCATTTTGAGACAGCCCTGGGCCAGTGCTATCTGCATATCAAGCGCTGCGTTGATGAGAGGGGTGTCATTAAATACTCTATAAACCACAAGGGTTTTCAGTGTGATTCCAAGAGTATCAGCGCCGACTCAGAGGAGATAGGCGAACTTGCCAAAAAATTCTTCTTGAGGAAGATAAAGGAGTTGGAGATTACCACGCGGCTAAGCAGTGAGGATATAAAAGAGCTCGTCTATGTGCTGCGCCTCGAGCCCTCGGAGATATCCGATGTGGGCGGTATAGAGCGGTTTTTCGCCGAGAGGGGAGTTGAGGGCCTTCTCCTGAACGAGATGCATTACGAGGGTCTAAAAAAGCTCAAGGCCGAGCTGCAGCAACGCAAGGCCGAGGAGGTCAATACCCTTGCCGCGGACTCCGGAGTGGAGGAGATCGCCATTGACGAGGAAGCCGACGGCAAAGATACGTCGCAGTCAGAAGACGATGCCAAGGCGAGAGATGAGGACCTCATGGAGATGATAGAAAAGATACGTGAGGAACAAGACCTCTTAAAGTACAACGACCTCTCTGTGAGAATAAAAGAGCGCAGCGCGGCCCTGATTGCCGTTAATTCAATGGACGAGGTAATGCCGGCTATCTTTACATTCTTTGAGCTCTCGAGGCCGGGACCCCGGGAGCGCAAAGACTATATCACCATGGCCGAGACTCAGCTGAAATCCCTCCTGAGATTAACGCCCTTCTTACGCCATCTCACCCAGAGGGCGGGAAGTAAAGAGGAAATAAACCGTGAGACCATAGAGCAGTGCCTTCTCATTGCCTCTGATACGGCTATTGTCATAAATCTCCTCCTTGATGACGCCGTGCAGGCCCCCGAGGCCATTGTAAGGCGAAACATCTACAACACCCTCCTGCTCTTCGGTGAGAAGCTCATACCCTTCATTGAAGAGAGGATAAGGAGCGGCGTCTGGTACGAGGTACGGCAGATGGCCGCCCTCCTCGGTGAAATTGGAGATACTTCAAACCTCCACCTCCTTGAGGAGATATACCAGCATGATAATGTAAAGATAAAGAAAGAAGCTCTAAAGAGCCTTGCGAGGATACCATCCGTAGAGGCGGCGGCCTTTCTCTCAAAGGCCCTCGAAGAGGAAGACACCTCACTGGTAAGCCAGGCCATAGTCTCACTTGGTTTTCTACGTGATACTTCGGCGCTGGAGGCCATCACAGCTATAGCCCTTATATGGGAGCCCTTTGCCAAGAGCCATAACCTGCAAAAAGAGGCAATAAAGGCCCTTGGTAATATTGGCTCGCCTGACTCTGTTCCGGCGCTGAGCCAAATACTTATGAGAAAATCCTGGTTCAGCAGGCAGGATAACGATGAACTTCGCGGTCTGGCGGCAAAGGCCCTTGGCATGATAGACGATGAGAAGGCATACAAGGCCCTGGAAAAGGCCATGAAAAAGACCGAAGGCTCCCTGTACGCTACATGTAAGAGGGCCCTTGAAAAAAAGACGGAGAAAACCGGATAATGTTTGGAGATGATATATTAAAAAGCCTTAACAGTGCGCTCCGGGGCACAAAATTCTACCCCCCGGGGCATCCCTCGATAAAGTCAAACGCTGAGAAGACATGCATATTGATAAGTTCGCTCCTGGATGAAGAGGAGAGCTTTGTCATCGGGCTTGTGGAGGGGGCCATTATCTTTGATGAAGACCCCATGCCCGATAGCGACAGGCTCTACACAGAGCTTATCGCCGTCATGAGAGAGAAGAACCTCGCCTCCATTGTTTTTGAGCGCGGTCTTAAAGCGCAGGAGCTAAGCGAGCTTATAGACATCCTCACAGGGCCGCCCATTATAGAGCAGGACCTGCGCAAGACGCTGGACATGAAAGGCATAACCCATATACAGGTAAAAGCCGCCACCGAAGAGGAAGGCAACTACCTTGAGGTCTATAACGGGGCCCTTGAGGCCGTAATAAACGCCATGGACGAGGTGCGCCTGGGAAAGATTCCCTCATCAGGGCCCGTCAACAAGGTAACGGACGATCTCACCGAATCTGTTCTCGAAGACAGAGACGCCATGATCGGCCTTGCCATGATAAAGAACTATGACAACTACCTCTTTAACCATTCCGTCAATGTTGCCATACTCTCGGTCTCTCTTGCCGGGGCCATCGGGCTTAGCAGGGACCAGGTTCATAATATCGGTGTTGGCGCCATACTCCATGACATCGGTAAAACCGGGGTAGCGGAGCAGATTATACGCAAACCCGGGGGACTCAGCTCCGAGGAATGGCAGAAGATAAGGGAACATCCCCAGATAGGCGCGGATATAATAAAGAGAATGGACGGCATGGACGAGGTAGTCTCGAACATTGTCTATGAACACCATATAAAGTATGACGAGACAGGCTACCCCGAGGAACACGGAGAGCTTAACCCCCTCAGCCAGATAGTCACCATCTGCGACGCCTACGACGCCCTTACAACTCTCAGGGTCTATCAAAAACCCCATAACCCCTCTGAAGCCCTGAAGATAATGACTAACTTCTCCGGCAAAAACTTTCACCCTGATTATCTAAAAACCTTTACAGAGATGATCGGCATCTACCCCGTGGGAACACTTGTACGCCTATCCACCAATGAAATTGGCATTGTCACCAAAGTCTCTGCCGAGATGCCTTCAAAACCAGTCCTGAAGATAATATTTAACGCAGATGGTAGTAAGCAGGACCCGCCCATACTGCGGGACCTTGCCATGGATGCCGAAGGTGATAGACAGATTATCGCCACTGTGGAACCGGCAAGCCTTGGCATAGAACTGGGCGAGTTCTTCAAACATGAGGCAGCCTCGGAAGATAACTGATCCTGCGGCAACGGTCCAGGAATGCACGGTTAAGTCCGGCAATGCACAAGACTTTGTAATCTTCTTAGCTGAGAAACCTCTCTGAATGTAATCACCCAAAGCATCTCTGCTCATCAACGCCAATAACCAGCCATCACAAGACTACCCGCTAATCCCGTGGCACGGCAACTTTAATACAAGTAGTCATAAAAGGGCCACCACTGCCCTTACCGCCTCACAACCTCATTGTATATCAGCAGTTCTTCACACTCCCCTGCACCCTCGGACATATGGCTGCGCGCATCTCCCTCTAACCCCGCTATGGCAGCAAGTAAATCAAGAATCCAAGGCATAAAAAAAGCCCTCATTAAATGAGAGCAATTCCAATAAAAAAAAGCTGAGATAAGAGAGATAGCTACATTATGAGTCCATTACGCCAAGGGCCTTTATTGCAGAGGCGCGCATCTTATGATTTCCCCTGGCGGCAAAGTGGAGCATGGCATCTTCCGCCCTCTTGTCACCCATACTCCCTATAACATCAATGGCCCGCTCAACAACACCGGGGTCTTCGCTCTTAAGGGCGTGCATAAGAGGGCCTATAACACGGCTGTCCGTATACTGGCCGATGGCCTCCACGGCGGCCCTCACCACTATGGAACTCTCGTCACTGAGGGTATCTACGAGAAGGGAGAGCACTCCCTCGTCCTTCATGCTCCCAAGAGAGCGCACAGTAGCGGCGCGTACATCCTCGGAAGGGTCCTTAAGGGCGCCTGCCAGGATATCTATAATCTTCTTGCCCTTAAGCTCCGAGAGGGCATAGACAATGCGTATCTTATCAAGCATCTCACCCTCGGAGAGGACTTTAAGCATATAATCCAGACTCATGCGCACCTGCAGCCTCTCAAGGGCCTCTGCCGAGAGGCTTCGTATCTCGGCATCCTCACTCTGGAGGTCTCTAATCAGTATCTCTTTTCTCTTATCTATCATAGCCATCACTATAATTTTATACTATTTCATTATTCACTTGCAAGGATTTTGTCCTTCCATTCCCTCATTGACTCCAGGGCCGCCAGGGCCTGCGCCCGCCGTCTATCCCGTCTCTTTCTTATCCCGGTTATGCTTGGAAGAAGCCCGAAATTGGCGTTCATGGGCTGCAGGGTCGTATCTCTGGGAGAGCTGATATGACGAAGCAGGGCCCCTGTCATCGTGGCCGCGGGCGGGGTCACAAGCTCCTGTGCGAGGCAAAAACGGGCCGCGTTAATACCGGCTATGATACCCGATGCCCCGCTCTCACAGTACCCCTCAAGGCCGGTGAGTTGACCGGCAAAGAAGACACCCGGCTCGGCGCGAAGCATAAGTGTGCTCTCAAGGACCTCGGGGGCGTCTATGTAGGTATTTCTATGAAGTTTTCCGTAGCGCACGAACTCGGCTTTCTCAAGGCCGGGGATCATGCCGAATACGCGGGCCTGCTCGCCAAAGGTAAGGCGGGTCTGAAAACCCACCATATTGTAGAGCGTGCCCTCAAGGTTCTCTCTACGAAGCTGAACCACGGCATAGGGCGCACCACCGGGCACCTGCTCGCGAAACCCAACGGGACGAAGAGGCCCGAAAGTAAGTGTATCAGGGCCCCTCTCCGCCATTGACTCAATAGGCATACAGCCCTCAAATAAAGCCATAGGCTCAAAGGAGCGGGAAGTCACCCTCCTGGCCGAGGTCAGCTCACCAATAAACCTCTCGTATTCTTCTCTGTTCATAGCGCAGTTTATGTAATCATCACCGCCCTTACCGTAGCGGGAGCCGAAAAAGGCCTTCTCCATATCAATGGACTCAAGTGTCACCACCGGAGATACGGCATCATAAAAAAAGAGCGAGTCCCTGCCAAGAAGGCCCTGTATGGAGGCGGCAAAAGGCTCTGAGGTAAGAGGGCCCGTGGCTATAATAAGGGGCCTTGCCGAGGGTATCTCCTTTATCTCCTCTCTTATGACCTTTACGCCCTTTTCCCGGAGTGTCTCCGTAGCAAGATGAGAGAAGACAAAACGGTCCACGGCAAGGGCCGCCCCGGCTGGAACGCGGGCCTTCAGCGCTATATCCATAATAATAGAGCCAAGCTCTCTCATCTCTCCCTTTAGCGCACCCTGAGCAGTCTCAATATCAAGTGATTTCAAGGAGTTGGAACAGACAAGCTCGCCAAGGCCCTCCATGGTATGAGCAGAAGAGTATTTTCTTGGCTTCATCTCATAAAGACGTACCGGAAGCCCAAAAAACCTTGCCGCGCATGCCGCCTCAATACCTGCGAGACCGCCTCCTATAATTGTAACCTCTAACCCGCCCAAACCCTGCCTCCATTTAATAGCATTATGATAACGTCCCCTGAAGAATCTATCAAGGGCCGCGTAAGAAAGAGCCCGCACCAAAGCCAATCACCAAGAGGAGCCCTTGCCAGAAAAGATGGAATATGTTACTTTTTATATATGAAAAAATCGGGTAACCATCTCGTAAGGGCCCATATTATCATAGAAGGCCAGGTGCAGGGCGTCTTCTTCAGGGCCAGCACCATCCGCGTCTCCAGAGAGAACAAAATTACCGGCTGGGTAAGAAACAGACCCGGTGGAACTGTTGAGGCTGTGCTTGAAGGCGATAAATCCCATGTGGAAAAGGTAATAAAGTGGTGCCGCAGCGGCCCACCCATGGCAAGAGTAGATGGTATAGAGCTTACATGGGAGGATTATGAGGGGGAGTTCCCGGATTTTTCCGCAAAATAACTATAAGGAGCCGCACTGGCCGTTACCCTACGTGGTCAATTAAAAAATATCCTGATGAAAACCATCTTTAAAAAAAAATCCAGTTACCGGACCGCACTCCTTCTCTGTCTCATGCTGGTGTTTCTTGCCTTTGGATGCGCGCACCATGACGGCGTGGAGACCTTTCTCTATCCCGGCCAGTACGCACTTGAAGGCTATGCCACCGAGGACGATGCCGTGGTTTTTGAGGATAGTTCCATCAAGATTACAGCGAGACAGATAAAAGACGGCTCCACCCTGGAGTCCAAGATAGCCGCAGAGCTCCTTGAAGAGGGCTTTGTCCTCTTAAGGGTAGAGATTAAGAATAAGTCGAGGCAGAGGGCCCTCTACGACCCGGCTCTCACATCGTTGCGCGATAGTAAGATGGGATACTTCAAGTCCCTGGACTTTACGGACCTCTATATGCTGAAGGTAAAGAACAAGGGGGTTACTGCGTCACTTAAGGGCTCCGGTGATATCTTTTACGATCTTGCCGAGAGGGTGGCTCCCGGGGAGGCGAGCTCAAAGATACTTGTCTTTCCTGCACTGACGGAAAATATAGACGAGGCTGAGCTTGTAATGAAGAGCATCTATATAGGAAAAGATATACTGGACCTTACCTTTAACTTCGTACTAAGACCAGAAGACACCGGCAAGGAAGAGACCGCGGGGCAATCAGAGGAGAGTGAGGAGAGTAATGAGGGGCAATCAACAGCCCCGGTAAGAGGCCCCATCTTCCAGTAGAGCAAGTCCTGCTCATGGAATATATTTTTCAATCTTCTTGCCTGCCTCTTCGGCCTTTTCTCTTACCTTGCCGGCTCGCTCTTTAAAGCCGCGCATCTTTTTCTCATAGGTCTCCATCTGCTCGGCGGCCTTATCAGCGTGTCTGCCAAGGGACCTTACGTAATCGGAGCCGCCAAAATAGATAAAGCATATAAGTGCGATAATCCCTACTATTATACCGATAAAAAACTTCGACATCTCCAACCTCCGAAGTATGTTTTGTTTTAAGTCCGTAGCCCCGATTCCATGGAATAGCGGGTCAAAAAAACCCGCCTCGAGGGCCTCTACAGCCCCAGTCTTTGCTTCATGGCAAGGGCCTCTTTATAGACCTCAGTCCGCTTTGCCCCTGACTCTCTTGTAAGAGCCTTTACTACTTCCTTCATTGGCAGACCGGCCCGTAGAAGTTCTTCCATCATGGCACAGGCCTCGGCCTCCGTAAGCACAGGCCTGCATAGACGAAAGACAAGGGCCACCTCGCCGAGAACTACCCTGCCCTCCAGATCTTCGAGCACCTCGCTTATGGTGCCCCTCATGACCTCTTCATGTATTTTTGTTAGCTCCCTTGCCACCACAACAGGCACATCGCCAAGGACCTCACAGGCATCAGCAAGAGAGGCTTTCAGGCGGCGGGCCGTCTCAAATACCACGCAGGTTCCTGCGGCTTCGGCGCGGAGAGATAGGAAAAACCTCTTTCTCTTTGCCACGGTACGTGGCACAAAACCCATGAAGCTAAAGCTCTCCATGGAAAAACCCGAGACAGAGAGGGCCGAGACTACAGAGGAAGGCCCTGGAACGGTCCTTACAGGTATGGAGTTCTGAAGGCACCTCTCTGTAAGCCGGAATCCCGGGTCAGAGACTCCAGGGGTTCCGGCGTCTGATATAAGGGCAATGTCACTGCCGCCGCTAAGGCGCCTTAGAAAAAAATCAGCCTTTTTCCCTTCATTACTCTCAAAGCAGCTCTCAAGCCGTGTCTTAATACCATAAGTGGAAAATAACTTTCTTGCTACCCTCGTGTCCTCGGCGGCCACAAGGTCCACGTCTTTAAGTATCCTCAAGGCCCGCAGCGTTATGTCCTCAATATTGCCTATTGGAGTAGAGACCAGATAGAGCGTGCCGGTCTCGGATTTTTTTGAGCTTTCTTTCATAATAATAAACTACTTTCTTTTCTCAAAGACGAATGCCGCCGAAAAGGTCATTATAACGGCAAATACAACTACAAAGGTTATATCGAGGACAAGTGGCATCTCAGGGGTGAGCCTCCCGCCTGCTGGCAGAAGTATATGTTTAAAGGAATCCACGCCATAGCTCAGGGGATTAATAAAGGACAAAAGCCTTATGCCGGACGGTATTGCCTTTATGGGGAAGAGAGCCCCGCTTAGAAAAAACATGGGCAGCACTATGAAGTTCATTATCACATTAAAGCCCTCGAGAGAGGTGAGAAATGAGGCAACAAAAAGCCCCATCGAGGTAATGGCCAGGCCAAGTACGGTCATGAGAAGTATCATAACGAGAAAATCCGTCACACCAACACCGAGGCCCAGAAGAGGCGCTATGAAGAGAAGCAGCGTACCTTGAAAGACGGCCAATGCCGTGCCGCTAAGGAGCTTTCCCAGGACAATAGTCACACGTGATACAGGGGCCACGAGCATCTCGCGGAGAAAGCCGAACTCTCTATCCCAAACAACGGAGATGGTGGAGAATATGGAGCTGAAGAGTATGGTCATGCCTACGATACCCGGCAGTATGAACTGTATATAATCAGCGCCCTCGCCTACGTCTATAATCTTCGTAAAGCCCGCTCCAACGATAAAGAGCCATATGAGGGGTCTTACCAGGGAGACGACAAAGCGCCCCTTCTGGCGGAAAAACCTCTTGAACTCCCTCATTACTATGACGTAAACAGCCTTGTAGGAAAACATCATCTCCCTTGCGATATTACCTGTTTTTCAGATCTAATCTCTTCTGGCTCCGCCTCCGGGCCGGCTCCTTACAGGCGCGGTCTCTTCTCTTATCTCTCTACCTGTAAGGTATATGAAGACGTCCTCAAGGCTGGGCCTCTTGAGGCTTACGGAGTAGACCTCTACTTCAATGGCCTCGAAGATACGGGGGATAAATTTTTCGCCGTGCTCTACATTAAGCGAGAGCCCTCCCTCAATGGCCTGGGCCTCAATGGTAAACTTATCCTTCAGCTCCCTGGCCGCTTTTGTATCATCACCTGTCTTAAGATACAGGGTATCTCCCTTCATGGATTTTTTCAGCTCCGCAGGTGAATCGCAGGCGATTATCTCTCCGTTATCTATAATAGCCACACGTCCGCAGACATCGGCCTCCTCCATGTAATGGGTGGTCATAAAGACGGTGTTGCCAAATTTTTTTCTCGTCTTCTCTATAAAACCCCATACATGGTTTCTCGTCTGAGGGTCGAGGCCCAGCGTGGGCTCATCAAGAAAGAGCACCCTTGGCCTGTGAAGTAGCCCGCGCGCCACCTCCAGCCTGCGCTTCATACCTCCGGAGAATTCCCTAACAAGGTCATAGCGCCTTGAAGAGAGCCCCACCACCTCAAGAAGCTCGTCTATCCTGCGATTTGTATCCCTCTTATCCATGTTGTACATGTAACAGTGAAACTTAAGGTTCTCATAAGCGGTGAGCTGATTATCAAGGGTAA
>JBHHUW010000037.1:0-13722 GCA_046753945.1 Thermodesulfobacteriota bacterium | reverse complement strand
AAGCTTCATGATATCGCCGCAGGCAGGGTTGCCCACAGTGCCCTCTCCGCTGGGTTCTTCTACCTCACCTACATTTCTCGGGTTTGAAAAATGGTCCATGACCTTTTTGCTGTACATTTTATCGTTCTCCTTTTAATAGGGTAAATTTGTTATTTAGCTCCGGCGTAAAGGGGCGACATGCTCCTCATGCGCTCCACTATTGGCGGCATAATTTCGATAATGTAGTCAATTTCAGCTTCCGTATTATGCCTGCCAAGGCTGAACCTTACGGAACCATGGCTCATCTCGTGAGAGAGGCTCATGGCAAGAAGGACATGGCTGGCTTCAAGGCTGCCAGATGTGCAGGCCGAGCCGCTTGATGCCGCCACCCCCATCATATCAAGACCGAGCAGAAGGGACTCGCCCTCAACGTACTCGAAACTTATATTAGCCGTATTGGGAAGCCTCTTTTCCACGTCGCCGTTTATCTTTATATCAGGTATCTTTTCCGTAAGCCCCTTTTCAAGCCTGTCACGGAGGGCCTTCAGGTTTTTCACAGTCTCGTCCATATTCTGTCCCGCCATCTCGCAGGCTTTGCCCAGACCCACAAGTCCGGCAACGTTCTCTGTGCCGCCGCGGCGGTTTCTCTCCTGATGGCCTCCGTGGATAAGGGGGATAAGACGCACGCCCCTTCTCACAAAGAGGGCGCCCGTACCTTTTGGGCCGTAGAGCTTATGCCCGGAGAGGGTAAGAAGGTCTACCTTCAGGGTCTTTACGTCTATGGGAATCTTGCCTACTGCCTGCACGGCGTCTGTATGAAAGACAATGCCCTTTTCTCTGGCTATCTCACCTATCTCTTCAACGGGAAAGACAACACCTGTCTCGTTATTGGCGTACATAACAGAGATAAGTATCGTCTCCGGCCTGATGGCCGCTTTAAGCTCCTCAAGGTCTATCATGCCCATGATATCCACCTTGAGGTACGTTACATCAAAACCCTCTTTTTCAAGGTATTTACAGGTATTAAGCACGGCCGGATGCTCTACAACCGTTGTTATAATATGATTACCCTTGTTCTTTCTGGCAAGAGCCGCGCCCTTTATGGCATGGTTATCGCCTTCAGTGCCGGTGGCGGTAAATACCACCTCAAGAGGCGAGCAGTTAAGAAGGGCCGCCACGCGGTCCCGCGCAGTGTCAAGGGCGGCCTTGGGCCCTCTCGCGGCCCAGTGAACGCTTGAGGGGTTTCCCCAGTCATCGCGTAGAAATGGCAGCATCTCTTCAAGGACCTCGCGGTCAAGAGGCGTTGTTGCATTGTGGTCTATATATATCTTCTCCAAGTTAAAGAAACCTCCTTTAAGTCTCTCATTCAATTAAATTAACAGGCCTCACCCGTGCCCGGCTTTTCCGTTCTCCGTAATGTCCTCTATGCTTATGGAGTTCAGGAACTCCGATATCTTCTCTGCCAGCTCCTTCCATACACCCTGCGTGGAACAGGTCACCGCCCTCTCGCAGCCCACAGAATCCTCATCAAGACAGGCCACGGGGTTCAGGGGCTCTTCCACAACGGTTATGACCTCACCTACGCTAATATTGGCCGAGGGTCTTGCCAGCACATACCCGCCGCCCGGACCGCGCACGCTTCGCACTATCTGGCCCCTTCTGAGCTTCACGAAGAGCTGTTCAAGATAGGAGAGAGAAATCCCCTCCATCTTTGATATATCCTTAAGCGCCACAGGGGTATCGCCGTCATGCCTTGCCAGACTAACCATGGCCCTAACGGCGTATTGTCCCTTTGTTGATAATCTCATATCTTTATAACTCCGGCATATTAGCTTACACGGCCTGCCGGGAAAGTGCAAATACCGTGCCCGTTAATGATAACCATGGCTCCCGCATATGCCCCCTCATGCATGCCCCCCTCAATAAGAGAATCCTTAATAATGGGCCCCTTATACATAAGGCCCCCCTCCGCCCAGGAGTCACCGGCACTGGTGTCATATAAGATTAAATTTAGTATACCTTATTAATTTTGTCAAGTATTAATTGACGCCTATCCATAATTTGGCGGCCCCGGAGATTACCCGGGGCAAGGCCCTCCTATCAGGGCATGCCTCAGTATCCCATGGGCCTTGGATATGCCTTACAAATTGAAGTTAGCCCTGCCTTGATGTAAATCACAGGCAACAAGTAAGAAGGGGCAGGGAAGAGACCGAAGGTCCCTTAAATACGCTTAAGACCGGTTTCGGCCCGTGGATAAGGGGAAGAGGATAAGCAGTGTGGCAACAAAAAAGACGGTGATGAAGAGCAGCTCGAAGGCTATAAGCAAGTCCGCGAGCCTCCTTAAGGGGGTCTTCTCAAAGACGAATTCAACATCGTTTTCACCACCCTCGAGTTTTATTGCTTTAAAGGCCATGTTTGCCCGGGCAATGGGCACTTGACGCTGGTTCACAAAGGCCTTCCAGTCCGGATGCCAGGCATCGGCATAGTAAAGCCACGACCCTGCGGCTCTCGCAACCCTTACTTTCAGCCTCAGCCCGTTGGAGCTGAAGCCCTTCACCGTTATGGCCCCACCACCCCCGGAGGTATCCGTACTATCTGCTGCGCGCCACGCGGCCCGGGTCTTCTCGTCAACTCCATTTAGAACAATGAGGCTGCTCATATCCCGCCCCTCTTTGATAATGCTGGATGATTCCTCCGGGGTATCGGCAAATATGACGTTGGAAGAGAGCTTCAGTTTGGGCGCAGAGCAGCCAACTATCTGAAGAAGAGCCCTGTTATACGGCAGGAGCAGTTTGTTGTCGCCCCTCTGAGCGAACTTTCCGCCGCTGATTAACCGCAGAAGAGAGGCCACATGCGTGTTCAGCAAATCGATCCTGTATGCCGGGATGCAGGGGTCCCACTGAAGAAAACCATAGGCAAAGGTATAGGTCACCGTAGGCTTAAGCACCATGGCGTAAACCGATTGATCCGTGAACCTGGAGGCCTCTGCCGGACGCCCCTCCGGAACAGCGGGGAGCCGCCTCTCCTGAAAACCGTAACGGCTGACCTTAAGGGTCTCCTCTCCTACGGGCCTGTATCTTGCCGAGGTCTGATGGAACATGTAGCTTACAAGGGTCTGGTAGCTAAGCATCTGAAAGAGTGTGCAGGCGAGGAGAAATATAGATATACGCCTCGCCGCAGCAGTTGACCTCAGGAGAATGAAAAGGCAGAGGAGAAAGGCTCCGCTCAGGCCCAGGGCCGTACCCTGGATATTCAGCATTACGTACCTTGAGTAGATAAGGCTCCCCAGCAGAAGGAGCGCGGAGAAGAGAACCTCCGGGGGAAGGGCCGTCCTTGCCCTCTGCATACTTATCCCTTCGTTAGCTGCACCTGTTTCCTCTCCAGCCGGGGCGAACCTCTTTAGAAAATGATCGAGGCCGAAACCGGCCATAAAGGGGAGGAAGACCTTGAAATTGCCCACCGTGTGCCCCACGTGCCTGTAGTATTTCATCATGGGGAAGTAGTAATAGAGCAGCTCGGCCACAGGGGTCTTGGGACCCAGGGAAAAGAGGGTGAACAAGGCGATTATAGCGGCAAAGGCGATGAAGACCGCGCTTCGTACAAAGATGAGGGCATACAGGACAAAGGCCAGCGATATGAGCCCTATATGGAGCGTGATGTCTGTAAGCACGAACTTGGGCGCAGGGAAGATGAGAGCCGTGAATTTTTTGAACCCAATGGTATCGGAACCATAGGATAGATACGTATCAAGGTAGGTTGCGTGTGTTACCGGATCTCTTCCTATGGAGAGGCCGTCAGTAAACTCCATGGAATTTGCTATGAAATAATAAAAACATCCTGCCGTCGTGATAAAGATCAGAAATAACGCTCCGCTTACGAGCAGATCGCCTCTTGACGGAGAAAGAAAGAGACGCCACCTCTTAAGGTGCGCACAAAAGAGCACTCCAAAAATCACCATAATGGCAAGAGCCTCTATTGGTATGCAATAGGTGGCGCTGCCGAAGAATGAGGCGCTAAAACAGATGCCCGAGAGCATAAGGTACCGGAGTTTAGTGGTGGAGAAAAACCTTGTAATAAAAAATATTATAAGCGGCAGGTAGCTATAGATGTGGAAGTTGAAATACGGTTGAAAGAGGACAACGGAACTGCAGATTGTAATGATAGAGACGAAGATAACGGTGGTTTTGTCTTTAAAGAGGCATCGTGCCAGGAGGTAGGTGCCTACAAGGAGTATGAGCTGCTCAAATAAGATGGCAAGGTTATAGAGAAAGATGACGCTCTTTATCCTGAATATCAAGCCCATAAGCATTGAGACGCATTGGGTTGCCGTAAGGTTGCCTATCAATGACGGGTCGCTCTGCATCCCGTAAGAAACGAAGCTCAGCCACCTTGGTATCTCACCGGCAAAGAAGAGGTCGTTATAGAAGTAGTAGAAGATCTGGAACTCAAACAAGGAATCGTGCTGAGGCAGAGTTATCTTAAAAAAGGAGGGGATGTTTATGAGAAATAAGAGGAGTATCAAGCCGAGAAGGGGCTTGTCTAAAGCACGTCTCTTTTTAATGGAGGGATTTGGCATACAAAGTCTTTAACTTCAACCAGTTGCGAATACTATAGCAGTCGTCCTTAAATTGCAGATCAGCGTACAGGGAGACTCTGGACCCAATCTCAAAACGCGGCAAAAGGAACTGATGCTTTATTCGATTCATTGAAGGTAAGGCGTTTTCCGGAACTCTTGCAGAGGAAGCAAGCCGTGTCTGCAGTTCTCTCGTTGTTTATCTTACGGAAGTCACGGCCTTTTGGCAAGGACTACCGGAGAAGACCGATGAAGCTTTCAGTTTATCGCCGTAAATGGAAGACCTGTGAATATTATTACACAAAGAGAGGGCCCTTCGTGAACTTGAATTTATCGCTTACTCCCTGATAGAAGCCCTCAGTAGACTTATCTATAGAGACATGATGAGAGTGGAAGAGTCTCATGGCCGGCCGCCGCAAAGAAACCTTCTCACTCGTTCAGCTCCGGGTAATGAAGCAGCGCCCCGGTATACGCCGAATATTTACAACTCAGCCTTAACGCGGACGTTAAGGGATGGAAGCGGCCTTCCGGCGACTGAGTTATGCCGGTCATTGCGCTGATTTTATCTTCTCCACTTTTTTCTTCAGGGTGGCCACAAGGTCCTCATATGAAGAGCTTGTGATTATCTTCCCGAACTGCGAGCGGTAGTTACTTACAAGGCTCACGCCCTCTATGACAATATCATAGGCCATCCAGTTGCCCGTCTTATTCGTCATCCTGTAGGATATGGGCACCTCAGTGTCCTTGCTTGTGATGACCTTTGTCTTGACAAGGGCCTTGGTACCCTTCTTATTTTTCTTCTCGGCAAGGTACAGGACCTTCTCGTCGGTCTGCTGCTCAATCTTACTTATGTATGAGTTCTCAAGCAAGTCGCTGAAGAGGTCGACAAACTCACTCTTCTCGGCATCTGTTCTCTTTTTCCAGTGTACGCCAAGGGAACGCCGTGTCATCTCATTAAAATCTATGAGCTTTACAACAGCTTCCCTTATACGGCTGCGGCGCTCCCCGGTCTTGGACTCGCCCTGCAGCGACGGGTCTTTAAGGACAGCCAGGGCCTCGTCTATAGTAGACCTTACGCGCTCAGTTACCTCTCCGGCGTGGACGCCTGAAGGAGAGATGAGTAAAATAAATAGAAACAGCGTAGCCGTAAGGGCTAAAACGGACTTTTTCAAGGCAAGACCTCCCTTTGAGATTATACGTTTTTGAGCCTGTATGCTTTTTTTGAGAGAATTTCCGCAGATGAGACCTTTCCGCAGGTGAGACTTTAAGACAAGGACTTCTGCCCCTGCCTCCCCCCCCCTTGATAAGGGGTAATAACTATAATATACTATATACCATAAAGCTGGATCTTACCACAACTGCGCGGGGATTATTTATGCCAATAAGCAGGACGACAAGATGGCTTGGAATTATGCTCCTGGCCCTCCTTGCGAGCCTGGCAGCAGAGCCCTGCCAGGCAGTGGATGTGGACGCAAGTGAGGGCGAGCCTGTAATCGAGAGACTTGACAAGACACTACTCTCGGTGATGAAGGACGCTGAAAAACTCGGCTACAGAGGCCGTTATGAAATCCTCAAACCCGTTATAGAGGATACATATGATTTCACCTTTATAACGCGTTTCTCTATAGGTAAAATCTGGAAGACCTTTGGGGAGGCGCAGCGTGAGATGCTCATTGAGAGGTTCACCACTCTCAGCATAGCCACATACGCGGCGCGCTTTGACGGCTACGGAGGTGAAGAGTTCCGCCTTACATCAAGCAAACCCCTGAGGAGGGGCCGTATACTTGTGCGTACGGAGATCCTGAAATCCAATGGTGAGATTATCCATCTGGACTATGTGCTCAGAAAAAAAGATGAGAAGTGGCTCGCCATAAACGTCATTGCCAACGGCGTAAGCGACCTCTCGCTGAAACGCGCCCAATACACATCCATACTGAAGAAGAAGAGTTTTGACGGTTTAATCAAGAAGCTTGATAAGAAGATAGCCGCCTACGAAGAAAAATAAATTAATCCTCACCTTGGCGGCCTGCACGCAGTGAAAAGGATTCAACGGCGGCTCCCCGTAAAAAAGCAGTAGAGTGCAGAGGGCAAAGCCCCACCTCGCTCCCCCCTACACACACAATCAAAAACCTTCCCATGCATCATAGGTCTTTGGATTTACCCTCGAAAAAGAGCAGGGGCAGGACCCCCAGTGTGGAGACTACGGTAAGGGCCAGCCCCACCATAAGGAGCTGGCCCATACTGGCCATGCCCCTGTGGCTTGAAAAAGCCAGCCCCCCAAAACTCACAAGGGTGGTAAGGGCGCTGTACAGCACGGCCCTTGAGGTGGATGAGCTTAAGAGACTCGATAGCTCTCCGGGGGCCGAGCGCACTCTGTGTACAACGTGTATGCCGTTATCAACACCTATGCCGAGAAAGAGGGGCAGGGCTATGATATTTGCAAAGTTAAATGGTATCTGGAGGAGCACGGTGGCGGCCCCTGTGAGGATACCGGCGTAGATAAGGGGGGCGAGCACGAGGGCCGTATACTTAACGTCGCGGAGCAGGAAGAGCAGAATGATTATAATAAAGACCAGCGCGTAGACAAAAGCCTCCTTGAAGGCCCTTACAACTGTCTTTCCCGACTCCATTATTACAACGGGCAGTCCCGTGGCCTCCGGCTCAATGCCGCGCACCTCCCCTACAAAATCATTAAGGTTTTCGGGGTCTGAGATATTTTCCAGAGGAAAGACCTTTATTACCCTGGAGCCGCCTTTTCCCACCCAATGGGCTATAAGCTCCGGGGGCAGGTCCTGGTAGGTGACCTCCTCGGCGGTAAGTGAGTCCCGCAAGACCTTCAGCCTCTCAGGTAGAGATGCGAGAAGGCTCTCCTCAAACTCATCAATGGCCTTTTCGCGGGCCGCGGTGTCCATGGCAGCAAGCTTTTCATTAAGACGCGTAATAACGGAAAGGGCGGACTCTGCGGCGGCCTTTTCCGCAGGGTCCAGAGCCGGCGTGGAGGCAAAAGACCTGAGGGCCTCCTCAAGGCCGGAGATGGCCTCAAAGCGGCCTGACTGCGAGGTCCCGGTCCCGGCCCCCTCCATCTCAAGGTCCGGCCCCATGAGGAGGGATATCTCCTCTATTATATCGAGTTTTTCCTCCTGCCCCCGGGGTATGAAGTCATTGATGCTAACGGCCTTATCCACAAGGCCGAGGCGCTTTAGCCTTGCGGCAGACGAGGCGGTTTCCCCCTTATCCTTAACGACCATTATGGTAAGGGGTGATGAGCCGGGCTCCTCCATAAGGTCGTTAAAGGTGGCCACTGACTCCATGGAGGAATCGCGAAGGTTCATGGGGTTGCCGTCAAAAGAGACCCACCCGAGAAGCCCTATGCCGCAGGCCCCGATGATGGTGAGAACAACCAAAACAGTAAACCTCCTCTGGCGCGCCCTTGCCATGAGCCTCTCGGCAGTGACCGTAAGGCCTGCTCCCCGGACGCCGGCTTTGCCGGTGCCTCGAAGGGGACGAAGGGAGATTAAGGCTGGCAGAAGCGTGAGGCTGGTGAGAAGGCTGATAAAAATACCCGTGCCGGAGATAAGGCCAAGCTCCGAGACCCCAGAATAGGCCGTTGGAATAAAGGAGTAAAAGCCCACGGACGTAGTTATTGTGCAGATGACCAGAGACGCGCCCACATCTCCGGCGGCCTCTCTCATGGCCTCCTCATGGGCGCGCCCCCTCCGGACAAGCTCCCTGTAGCGGAGACAAAGATGTATGGCAAAGTCAATACCCAGCCCTATATACAGGACGGCGAATGCCATGGATATCATATTAAGGTCGCCCACGGCAAAGGCGGCAAAGGCCGCCGTGCCTATGATGCCGGAGATAAGCACGAGGAACGATGAGATAACAAGAGAGAGACTTCGAAGCGCCACAAAGAGTATACAGCAGACGGCAAGCAGGGCCGCCAGACTGGCAACCCCCGCGCCCCTGCTGACGCTCTTGAACTCCTCGTTGGCAAGGGCCACGGAGCCTGTGAGCCTTACTCGCACCCCGTGGGCAGCGTTAAGGGATAGCTCATTCACAAGGGCCCTTATCTTCACCATGGCGGCCTCGCCCTGAAATAACTCGGCAAAATCAAGGCGCGGCTGCACCACTATAAAGCGACGCCTCTCTGAGGCGGTACTCTTCTCGCCAAGCATGAGCTCCTGCCATGAGAGGCGGTAAAAACGGCGCTCAAGGCTGGCACTGCCGGCTTCCCTGATACCATCCATGATGGGTCTGAGTTCAAAGTCCTCGCCATCTTCCACGGCCTCCATGGCCGAGGTAAGCATGGAAAAAAAACCCCTCATGCTCTGGTCCGCCATGAGGCGGCCAAGAAATGGCTGTACCGTTGCAAGGTGGTCCGAGAGCTCTTCGAGCTCATCTGTGGCAAGGTAAAGAAGACCATTTCTGCGGAAGAACTCACTGCCTCCCGGCAGATACACGCTCTTAAAGAGTTTTTTCTCTCCTTGCAGGCGAGAGGCCAGCCGCACGGCGGCGCTATTGGCAAGTTCAGGCGTGGCGCCCTCAACGACAATGGCTATCTCGCCGAAGAACTGGGGAAATTTTTCTTTATAAGAGATATATGTCTGACGCCACGAGAGTTTCTCTGAGATCATCTGCGAGGCGTCTGTATTTATCCCGATATGACCTGCAGTATAATTAAAGAGAAGCACCGTAAGGAGAAGGAAGAGGACTACGGTCTGCCAGGCATGGCGGCAGGTAAAGACCACCCACCATGATACGCACCTGCCAATGAGATCATTAGATTGTTTTTTTTCGTCCAATATAAGGCCCTTATACTGAGATGGTCCCTGCTGCGGGTTGTCTTTTAAAATACTCTATGCTATCTTTTCCCTCTCGCGTCAGCGTGAGAGGGCCGGTTTTTTTTGCTCTTAAAACACAGCAAAAACATATTCCTATACCATGGTCCAAAATACAAGGGCTCTCTCTTAAAAACCAGGTTTTTTGTATGAGTTCAAATATTAATGATAGTGATGGTAGAAGGGTTCGTACCGCCGTAATAGTAGCGGCGGGTCTGGGTACGCGCCTTGGCCCTGATGAGCTGCCAAAACCCCTTCGTCCCCTTGCCGGCGTGCCCGTTATCGCACGTGTCATGGACTCGGCGGCGCGGGCCGGCATCAGACGCTTCATCGTGGTCATCGGCTTTGAGGCGGAGCTCATGCGCCGGACTCTTCCCGCGCTCGTGCCAACCGGCTGCGAGCTCCACATGGTAAGGAACTCCCGCTACACCGAACCAAACGGAGTAAGCCTCTACTCGGGAATAAGCGGGCTTTACGAGCCTTTTGCCCTCTTGATGTCAGACCACATCTTCAGCCCCGATAGGCTGGAGAGCGTGATAAGGGCCTTTTCCAGTGACCAGGTCTCAAGGCTCGTAGTGGAGCGTAAAGAGGTCTTTGACGGCGACCTTGAGGACGCCACCCGTCTGCAGACAAAAGATGGTTTTATCTCGGCCATAGGCAAGGACCTCCGGACTTTCGAGGCCATTGATACGGGTATCTTCGTACTCGATCCAAAGGCCGTAAAAGAGGCCGTGGACTTGGCCGGGCCATCGCCCTCTATCTCGGATATAATGCGGCTGCTGGGCCGCGATAAAGCCCTTAAGGCCCACTACGGGCAAAGCGGGTACTGGCAGGATGTGGACACCCCCTCTGATATAATGCTGGCCGAGAAAAAGCTCTACGCATCCTTAAAAAAACCTGCAGACGGGTTTCTGGCAAGGCACATAAACAGGAGGGTGAGCCTCTTTATCAGCACCCGCATCTGGCGTCTTGGCGCCACTCCCAACATGGTCACCACCTTTACCCTCGTACTGGGGCTTCTCGCCGGCCTTGCCTTCTCACAGGGCAGCACCCCTGGCTGGGGGCTTCTCGGGGCCCTCTTATTTCAGCTTCACTCCATTATAGACGGCGTTGACGGCGAGCTGGCAAGGCTTTTATTAAGAGAAAGCCCCCTTGGTTTCTGGTATGATATCTCGGCGGATAACCTTACGCACATGGCCGTTTTTGCCGGCATTGCCATGGGACAAAAAGCCGGCCTTGTGCCGGGCCCCTGGAACGCGCTGGCAGTGCTGGCAGTGCTCGGCGTGCTCACAAGTGTAATAGCGGTCTCGCCCATATTAAGGCCATCCACAGCGGCGGGCAAAAAAAAGAGAGTAGAGGACGGCATCCTCGTAAAGGTCGTTGAGACCCTGACGAGCCGTGACTTTACTTATCTTCTCTTTCCGCTGGCTATAATGGGCTGGCTGGGAGGGTTTCTCTGGATAGCGACTATCGGCACATGGATATACTCGATTCTTGTAATACTGCTGCGGCTGAGGGCCGGAAAAAAGGCCGTCGCCTGAAGAACCTGCTCGTTGCGGGCGGGCTCTTACTGGCAATCTACCTCATATGGTCTCTTGGCCCCGGGCAGATATGGGCTGAGTTATCCGGCGGGTGGTGGCCCGCATTTATCGGCGTACTTGGGGCCTATGTGCTGCAGCAGGCACTTGGCAGCCTGGCCCTCTGGGTGCTTGGCACCAATAGGAACGGGCCGGGCTGGAAGTCTACGAGCCTCTCCAGTCTAACACGTACGCGTTATGTAGGCGAGGTCCTGAACTACGCCATGCCCACAGGCGGCATAGGCGGGGAGCCCTATAAACTTTTCACCCTGGGACGCAGCGAGGGGACAAACCCCGCCTTCAAGGCCCTGGCCGCGGCAAAATTTCTCCATGTTGCGGCAGTCGGCCCCTTTGCCTTCCTTATCTTTACAGGCGCCCTCATAGAGGGCCTTGGCGGCGACTCATGGCGCCTCACCTTTCTCATCATGACCGGGCTCATGGCCGTGATGACACTTTTTCTCTGGGCAATCGTCTTATGGAGCAAGGTGGGACGTCAGCTCCTCGGGGGGTATTACCGGGTAAGGCGCCGCGTCCCAAGACAACTTCGTGGGCTTCGCTATTTTCTGCATATCGATGTTGCGGCCTCAAAAGAGATAAAGGGCGCGCCGGGCCGCACATTTATTGCCTACCTCTGCTACATGGGCATGTGGTTTGCCGCGGCCCTTGAGTGGATGGCAATCTCTCATGTCATGGGCTCGGAGGGCCATACGCTTGGCATTATCGGGGCAGGGCTCTTTGAGTGCGCCACCATCATCGTGGCCGCTTTAATTCCCGTTCCTGCGGGCATGGGCACACAGGAGACGGGCAAGGCGGCAGTGGCCCTGCTCCTGGGGCTCCCCCCGCACTCCGGCGTAACCATGAGCCTCATAAGAAGAGGCCGTGAGGCGCTCATGGTCCTTACGGGCGCAGCCCTTGCCCTTGCCATAACGGGAAAAGATCATCCCCCACGGGGTATGAGGTAGACTCCCCGGGGGGCTGTCTTGACAGCCAGAGGGTCAGATGCTACCTTTAAAATAAAGCACTTAGAGAAAGAGTCCCTCAGTATTACCCGAGAGAACTCCATGCGAATACATATAATACAGCCCACGCACTACCTCTCACCCCATGGCAGGGAGTTGTTCAAGACAAAAAAACTCAACCTCATGCCGCTGACCCTCGCCTACCTCGCGGCCCTTATGCCAGAGGGGTGCGAGGTAAGACTTACGGACGAGCGGGTTCAGGACCTTGATATAGAATGGCCCACAGACCTTGTCCTCATTACCGTATGGACTATAAACTCGCTACGCGCCTATGAGATAGCCGATGCCTACAGGGCCCGCGGAGTGACGGTAATACTTGGCGGGCCGCACTGTTTTTTTTATGCAGATGAGGCCGCCGCCCACGCAGATGCCGTTGCCATAGGCGAGGGCGAGGTGGTGCTGCCTGAAATCTTTAGGGACCTTGCCACGGGGAGCCTGAAAAACCTTTACCGGGCAGAGGGCTTTCACGATCTAAAAGGCCTGCCGCTACCCCGCAGAGACCTCCTTCCTGCGCGCTCATTTACACGCTTTCATACAGTAGCCCTTCAGACAAGCCGCGGCTGTCCTTTTTCATGCGAGTTCTGCGCCGAACGCTTTTATCTCGGTTCCAGGTACCGCATGCGCCCTGTTCCCGAGGTGGTGGCCGAGATAGAGGCCACAGGGAGTAAGCGCATATTCTTCGCGGACAGCACTTTTTCCGGCAACAAGACCCGCACCATGGAGCTAATGGAGGCCCTGATACCCCTTAAACTGCGGTGGAGCGCCCTCTGGACGGCCAACCGCGTACTTGAGAGAGACTTCATGGTTTTGGCAAAAAAGAGCGGTCTCCTCCACGTGAACCTTGGCATTGAGAGCATTAACCAGGCCACCCTTGACGGGATGCATAAAAAGACCTCAAAGGCCGGGACCATCAAGGATGTAATAAAGGGGCTCCGCGACCTTGACATCAGCTTCTCCTTTAACCTCATATTCGGCTGGGATACAGACCATGTGGAGGATTTTTCCGCCACACTTGATTTTTTAAAGGAGAACAAGGTGCATGTGGCCTTTTTTAACTCCTTCTGCCCATACAAGGGAACTCCTGTCTACAAAAAATACCTCTCCGAGGGCCGCATAATCGACCCCGAGAGCATTAACCGCTGGCCCGGAATCGCGGCAAGGGTACAGCCTAAAAATTTTACGCCCGATGAGCTGGCCAGAGGCATCAGCGAGATGTACAGGGATTTTTACTCCTGGCCCTCCATACTTCGAAGGCTTCCGCTGCCAACGTCAGTATCGGCCATAACCTCATGGGTGATGAACCTCTCGCAGAGGAAGATGGCCACTGGAAAGACCACTAATTTTGAGAATTTTTAAGCCGGAATATCTCTTCAAAGCATGGCCCTAAGAAGCCCCCTCGGATATTTGCATAGCTACAGTCCCTGTGTTAAACTTTATGTAAAGACAGGCAAACCTTATGAGGGCGCTTTTGAGACCCTGCTCAAGTTTTTTATGCCAGGTGAAGGACAATTTTCACTTTGTGCTTGAGGGGCCAGCCGGAATGAGAGCGAGAGAGAGAGGAAAAAAATTTTCAGGGCCAGGACCGGCCTTTATCATGCGCGGCCTAAAGAGGCTCTATGACTCACGGGCCCTTTACGCGCAGGTAGTTGTCACCGAGGACTGCAACCTCTCCTGCAGGTACTGTAATGAGTACCGAAGGGGGGCGACGCCTCCTCCGCTCACCGAGTTAAAGG
>JBHHUW010000036.1:0-13877 GCA_046753945.1 Thermodesulfobacteriota bacterium | reverse complement strand
CTCCACGGTGGAGCATAACGAGGTGGTGCACGCCATTATGGCGAGGCATATGGCCTTTGGTCTGGTTGTCCTGATAATTGCCACCGTTCTCTCCCTCTGGAGGCTTTATGTAAGGAGAAGGTTCTCTCCAATGGCGCAGGTTGTTCATCTTGTGCTGGCCTTCATCCTTACTGTTGTTATCGCCTTAGGGGCTGACCTTGGTGGTCTCATGGTCTACAAGTACGGCGTAGGCGGGCAGGCCGTTCAGATTGAGGGGGCGCGTCTAAGTGAAGGGGGAGGCCAGCACAAAAAAGAGCCCTCTGAAATCCATGGCGAGTCCGATCATCACCATAATCATAATCATAACCATAGCGGGGAGTAAGGCCCCGTAAGGTAATCAGTTGATTGCCTGCAAGAGGGGATCTTTTATGACACAGGACCCTGTATGCGGTATGACCGTAGAAAAAAGCAAGGCCGCCGGAAGTTTTTTATATAAAGAAAAACAATACTTTTTCTGCAGCCTTAAGTGCAAGGAAAAATTCACTTCCAACCCCAGGGAGTTCCTCTCCGAAGCTGCGGCAAAAGAGACAAAAAAAGAAGAGGTTAAGCCCGAAACCGAGCCCAAGACCCGGCCCCAAGAGAAGAGCGCCAAGGCAACTTCGCTCACCCTTGGTCTTACGGGTATGAGCTGCGCTTCCTGCGCCGCGAAGATTGAGAAGGCTCTCAAAGGGGTTCCCGGTGTGTTGAAGGCTTCTGTGAATTTTGCCTCCGAGAAGGCGGCCGTTGAGTACGACCCCGATCTTGTTGCTGTGGCCGATATACAGGCCTCTATTGAGGCCCTTGGTTACAAAGTACTGTCCACTAAAATCACCCTGCATATAGGGGGCATGAGCTGCGCTTCCTGCGCCGCGAAGATAGAAAAGGGCCTTAAAGAAGTGCTCGGTGTATTAAAGGCCTCTGTTAATTTTGCCGCCGAAGAGGCCAGCGTTGAGCTTGTCCCATCGGCGGCAGGTGAGGAGAGGCTTAAGAAGGTTATAGTTGACCTTGGCTATAAGGTCATAGAGGCCGAGTCCGGCGAGGACCTACTCGAGCAAAAAGAGAGGGCGAGCAAGGAGGAGTACAGGGCCTTACGAATAAAAATATTTGTCGGAGCCATCCTCTCCATCTCCATTCTTATCATGACCCATCCGGCCCTTATTGGTCTTGACAGTCTATTTGGCCTTAAGAGGCAGACATGGTTTTTCCTGCAGTTTATCTTCGTTCTGCCTGTTCAGTTCTGGTGCGGCCTTCAGTTCTACAGAGGGGCCATAGCGTCAGCGCGCCACAGGACTACGGACATGAACACCCTTATCGCCCTCGGTACCTCCTCGGCTTTTTTATACAGCGCGGCGGCTACCTTTATGCCCTCTCTATTTACCTCAGGCGGCTTTACCCCTGAGGTCTATTACGATACCTCGGCTATTATTATCGTCCTAATCCTTACGGGCCGCCTCCTTGAGGCGCGGGCAAAGGGAAGAACAGGAGCGGCCATAAAAAAACTCATTGGCATGCGGGCGAGAACCGCATGGGTCGAGAGAGATGGCGCTGAGCGAGAGATTCCCGTAGAGCAAGTCCAACCCGGAGATATTGTTCTTGTAAGGCCAGGAGAGAAAATCCCTGTTGACGGCGTGGTTCTGGAGGGGCATTCCACCATAGACGAATCCATGATAAGCGGCGAGTCCATGCCTGTTAAGAAGGCAGTGGGTGATACTGTAATAGGGGCTACAATAAACGGCGCCGGGGCCTTCCGCTTTAAGGCCGAGAAGGTTGGCAGGGATACGGTCTTAGCCCAGATAATACGTATGGTAGAGGAGGCGCAGGGCTCAAAGCCGCCCATAGCGAGGCTCGCCGACCTGATTGCCTCTTACTTTGTGCCCGCGGTAATCTGCATAGCCGTTATTACCTTTATTGTCTGGTATTTTTTGGGCCCGGCTCCGTCCCTTACATACGCCATGCTTAATTTTGTAGCCGTCCTTATCATAGCCTGCCCATGCGCCCTTGGTCTCGCCACTCCCACGTCCATTATGGTGGG
The DNA here is from genome assembly GCA_046753945.1 of Thermodesulfobacteriota bacterium. Lineage (GTDB taxonomy): Bacteria > Desulfobacterota > GWC2-55-46 > GWC2-55-46 > JADFVP01 > JAJRZX01. The sequence goes on along the minus strand of JBHHUW010000036.1, from coordinate 11,827 downwards.
CACGGGACTTGGCGCCGAGAACGGCATACTCATAAAAGGCGGCGAGGCCCTGGAGACGGCCTACGGTCTGAGGGCCATAGTCCTTGATAAGACAGGGACCCTTACAGAGGGCAGGCCCTCGGTGACGGATATTGTAACGGCCAGTGGTTTTACTGAAGAGGATATTCTTCTTTATACCGCCTCCACGGAAAAATCTTCGGAGCATCCCCTTGGAGAGGCAATTGTGTCAGAGGCCGAAAATAGGGGGATTACGCTATCCAGGCCAGATAAATTCGAGGCCGTCCCCGGCAAGGGCATAGGCGCCGTTATAAAAGAACGGGAGGTCATTCTCGGGAACAGGTCCTTTATGAGAGAGCGGTCCGTAGAGATAGAGGAAATTGAGGAGAGTGAAAAAAAACTTGCCGAAGAGGGCAAGACCCCCATCTACGCGGCCATTGATGGTAAAGCGGCCGGCATCGTGAGCGTTGCCGACAGACTCAAAGAGAACTCAAAAGAGGCCGTGGCCGCGCTTCGCAGGATGGGCCTCGATGTAGTGATGATAACGGGGGACAATAGCCGCACTGCCCATGCCATAGGCCGCGAAATCGGGCTTACGAGCGTTCTGGCCGAGGTCCTGCCCGCAGACAAGGCGAGGGAGGTAAAGAAACTTCAGGAGGCAGGCAAAAAGGTCGCCATGGTGGGAGACGGCATCAACGACGCACCGGCGCTGGCGCAGGCCGATATCGGCATAGCCATTGGCACGGGAACGGATGTTGCCATGGAGGCCTCTGATATAACCCTCATAGGCGGCGATCTCCGGGCTATTGTCACGGCCATAGCCCTTAGCAGGGCTACCATACGCAACATAAGGCAGAATCTCTTCTGGGCCTTTTTCTACAATGCCATGCTCATACCTCTTGCAGCCGGGGCCCTGTACCCGGCCTTCGGCATACTCCTTAGCCCAATATTTGCCGCCGCGGCAATGGGCTTATCTTCCGTGACGGTCTTGTCCAACGCCCTGCGGCTGCGGTGGTTCACTCCTCCTGTAAAGCTATGATGTGCTATAATTTAATTAGATGTATTCCGATTAAGAATAAGGAGGTTTCTTATGGACAACCTGAAACATCACCGCATAAAGTACGCACGTTACGGAGATAAGCTCAAGGACCCGGCTGGTGGCCTTAAACGGCTGAAGGGTGTGGTCGGCGTGGAGATTGACAAAGAGGCAAAGGAGGTCTTCGTGGAGTACGATCTCCTTAAATGCACGGAGGCCGATATTGAGAAGAAGATGCTGGATGAGGGTTTTATCCTTGACGGGAGCATTGTGGAGAGGCTAAAGAGGGGCTGGATTCACTACACTGAGGATAACGAGCAGGAGGCCATGCGCGCCGAGCCAAAACCATGCTGTAATGTTAAGGGGACAAAAAAGGCAAACAAAGGAGAGTTATGATTAAAGGTTTTTCAGGTGTGCTGGCAGGTAGAGGTCTTACTTCGGGAAAAATCCTTGCTCTGGATAAAAAGGTCTCTGAGGTTCCCGTGTGAGGCCCCTTGATAAGTCTAATGTTATGTCTCTGCCTGAGCGTTGATTTCGTCTCTGCTGAAAATATTGTAAGTTGCCAAAAGTTTTGACTTAAGATGGCCGTAGTAGTACAGTGGCATCAGTTCAGAAAGCTTAAGATGCTTCTAATGACCCCGCTTCAGTCCTTATCTTCAATGCGTCCTTCGTAAGATTGAAGAGTTACACCTTTTGTAAATACAGGCTGCTTCATCTCTCCCGGAGAGCCATTCAATAATCGCTATACACCTTCCTGGACTTACCTCTAACGATACATTGAGATTGACTTTTAAAAGGGCCCCTTATAGAGTGTGAGATAGGGCCTGGAGTTTTTTTTGATCTAAAATATTTTTACGGAGAGTCTATGCTGCGAGGTATAAAGGGTTTTTTTAATAATAAGATAAGACCGCAAGAGGGGGTTACCTCAAGGAAGGCCACAGAGGATTCTCTACGGCTGGCAACTGCCGCGCTCCTTATCGAGGCCGTGAAGGCCGATAGTAATGTGGCAGAGGGTGAGCTTGAGGCCGTTAAAAAGGGCTTAAGTAAAAAGTTCGGCATAGACACGGCCCAGACCGAGACGCTCATCAGCCTTGCCGAAGAGGAGGCCGCCGAGGCTGTATCGCTTTACGGCTTTACCAGCCTTATAAACAAGGGTTTTAAGTATGATGATAAGAAGCAGATAATCGAACTGCTCTGGGAGGTTGTCTACGCTGACAAGGTCCTTGATAAACACGAAGAACACCTTGTGCGCAAGGTTTCCGACCTTCTGCAGGTCTCTCACAGGGATTTTATTGATGCCAAACTCTGCGTAAAGAACAAGGGTCTTAAGACAGGAGGAGAGGACGAATGACTACGGTAGCAAGCCCGGGATATGGCTTCACACTACGGCTGCGCTCAATAAATCAACCTGGCATGGTGGGCCTTATAACCTCCACTATCGGTGAGATGGGTGGAGATATCGGGGCCATAGACATTACAACAACGGCGAAAGATACTGTTACCCGTGACTACACTATTAGCGCCCGAGGCGTTGAGCACAGCAAAAACATAGTTGATAAGATAAGAAAGATTGAGGGTGTTGAGGTTCTTAATGTATCGGACAGGACATTTCTTATTCATCTTGGCGGCAAGATAAAGATAGAGAACAGTGTTCCCCTGAAGACTCGTGACGACCTCTCCATGGCCTATACGCCGGGGGTGGCAAGGGTCTGCGAGGAGATTGCCAGAGATAAGTCCAAGGTATACAACCTTACCATAAAGAGAAATACCGTGGCCATAGTTACCGACGGCTCTGCTGTTCTGGGACTTGGCGACATAGGCCCCGAGGCCTCCTTGCCTGTCATGGAGGGTAAATGCATGCTCTTTAAGAAGTTTGGCGGCGTAAATGCCTTTCCCCTTGCCCTTAATACAAAGGATGTCAACGAGATAGTTGATACAGTGGCGTGTATCGCACCGGTATTTGGAGGCATAAACCTTGAGGACATATCTTCGCCGCGTTGTTTTGAGGTGGAAGAAAAGCTGGCAGAGCGGCTGGACATACCTGTCTTTCATGACGATCAGCATGGTACGGCCGTGGTGGTGGCGGCGGCGCTTAGAAACGCGCTAAAGGTTGTGGGTAAAGATATCTCGGAGATAAAGATCGTTATCTGCGGTCTTGGCGCGGCGGGAATATCCTGCGGCCAGCTACTTCATGCCAGCGGCGCCCGTTTCATCGTGGGCGTGGACTCAATAGGCATACTCTACAAGGGTAGAGAAAAGGGCATGAACGATGTAAAGCGCGAGTTTGCCGGGATAACAAACCCTGATCTTCAAAAAGGCGGCCTTGCGGAGGCCATGAAAGGAGCTGACCTCTTTATAGGCGTCTCCGGCGCTGATATCCTTACCGTTGATATCTTAAAGACCATGAACACTGACCCCGTGCTAATGGCGCTGGCCAACCCCAACCCTGAGATAGACCCCCATCTGGCAGGCCCCCATGTGCGCATCATGGCCACGGGACGATCGGATTTTCCCAATCAGGTCAATAACGTCCTCTGTTTTCCTGGCTTTTTCAAGGGGCTTCTCGCCTGTCATGCCACAGAGGTGAATATGGAGATGAAGCTTGCCGCATCCATGGCAATCGCAGCTGTTGTGGGCAGGGACGAGCTCAGTGAGGATTATATTATTCCCGGCGTCTTTGATGAGAGGGTGGCCACTCGTGTGGCCGAGGCCGTAATTAAGGCAGCAGTAGATACGGGAGTGGCGCGTAGGATACCGAAGAAGAGGCCAAGGCTCATGCCTGAGAACGGGGAGGAAGAGCGGTAATCCGGGTAAGGCCCTGGTGCTATGCAAAAGGCTCTATCTACTGGTACATCCATGCCCAGAGTATCACACTGGTATTATTTGTATCAACGGCCTTTCTTTTACTAGACCGGTGTCTGCTTACCTCCAGCTTGTTCCATCCAAGCACGAACTCCGTGGTATGCTCTTTGAAGTGACCGGCCCCACCGCCATTGGTCTTGAAGGTGTTTTCTCCGGGAAATCCAGCAGGCGTCCTCTTGCCTGTGTCCCTGTCCACTATCCATATGTCGTAGAGGGTATTTGGAAGGAGGGAGTAGACTCTTACGTGTAGAAGCCTGTCCATGGGGACAAAACCAATGTGCTCTATAGTTATGTAGCCGTGGGCCTTGTCGTCGGGGTCGGTCTTATTTAGGGGTATCTCCCTGAAATCCGCCATGGCAATGCCAGCGTGGATGGTGAGTAATAGAAGGAGAGAGACAAAAGGTAAATATTTTTTTAACCTTCCTATCATATTAATCCTCCCGGTGGTACCGGTAGTACCGGCTTGAATTATGGTGAAAGAGTGTTATAGTTACTCATGTATGAGTGGTCGAGTCCGGCCCTTCTTTTGTATGTTCCCATAAAGTCTTTATTCTTAAAATGTGTAGTCTCACGAACCTTAACCTTTAATAGCGAGGTTGCCATGCAGATAGGTTTTGTAGGTCTCGGCAAGATGGGGCTCAACATGGTGAGGAGACTCCTTGAAGATGGTGAGCACGACCTTGTAGTCTTTAATAGACATAAGAAGCCCGTTGCCGAGGCCGTTAAGTACGGCGCAACCAGGGCCGGGTCACTAAAGGGCCTTGTCTCCAGGCTCAAGGGGCCGAGGACCATATGGCTCATGATACCTGCCGGCGCTCCTGTTGACGGCGCCATTACAAAGCTCACTCCGCTCCTTAAAAAGGGTGATTGTATTATAGACGGAGGCAACTCCAATTACAAGGATTCAGTGCGCAGGGCAAAGGCCCTCTCGGCCCATGGTATAGACTTTCTTGATGCCGGCACCAGCGGCGGGGTCTGGGGGCTCACCGAGGGATACTGCCTCATGGTTGGCGGTAAGGCCGCGGCCTTTAAGAGAAACGAGTCCATCTTCAAGTCCCTTGCGCCAGAGGGAGGATACGGTCATATGGGCAGGTCCGGGGCCGGCCATTACGTCAAGATGGTGCATAACGGCATAGAGTACGGCCTTATGCAGGCCTATGCCGAGGGCTTTTCACTTCTTGAGGCCTCGGAGTATAAGCTGGACCTCGAAAAAATATCCAGTCTCTGGAACAACGGCAGTGTTGTCCGCTCATGGCTCCTTGAGCTTGCGGAGAGGTCTCTTGGTGAGGACGGCTCCCTTGCCCATATAAGACCCTATGTAGCTGACTCAGGTGAGGGCAGGTGGACCGTACTAGACGGCATGGATAAGGACATCTCCATCCCTGTGATTACACTCTCTTTATTATACCGCCTGCGCTCAAGGGAAGAAAACCCCTTTGCGGCGCGGCTCCTGGCGGCCCTTCGAGACCAGTTCGGGGGTCATGGCGTAAAAAAGTAGATTGCTTTCAGGCGGTCTTTATGAAGGGACAGGGCCGATCAATGATACAGAGAATTGAGGAGGCAAGCTATGGCAGAAAATACAGACGCGCCTTCTACCACACCCGCGCCAACTACCATGGTGATATTTGGCGCCACCGGAGACCTTACAAGAAGAAAACTCCTTCCAGCATTATACAGGCTCAAGGTCCTGGGGTTTTTGCCGGAGCGTTTTAATATCGTGGGCTTTTCCACGAGAAAGCTCTCTCATCAGGGGTACAGGGATTTTGCCATAGAGGCGATAAAGGAGTTCTCCCCGGGTAAGACCTCAGAGTCCGAGCTGGAGGACCTTTTTCAAAATACCCGCTTTGTCTCTTCTGCCTTTGAAAACAGCCATGGATTCAGTGAGCTTTCAAGGGTCCTTGATGAGCTTGACAACGTAGATGATATTCCGGCCTCAAGGATATTCTACCTTGCAACATCGCCAGGTTATTTTGAGATTATTATCGAGGCCCTTGATGCGGCCGGGCTCTCGCAAGGCTGCGGAAAAGCCATGGACAGGCCAAAAGTAATTATAGAAAAACCTTTTGGCAGGGACCTGGCCAGCGCACGGAAACTCGACGAGGTAATTGCCCGATACTTTGACGAGGAGCAGATATACAGGATAGACCATTATCTTGGCAAGGAGACGGTGCAGAATATCTTGTTCTTCCGTTTTGCCAATGGTATATACGAGCCCATATGGAACAGGCGGTATATAGACCACGTGCAGATTACTGCGGCCGAGATAAAGGGGGTTGGTACGAGGGCTAAGTATTTTGAGGAATCAGGCACTCTTCGGGACATGGTGCAGAATCACCTCATGCAGCTCCTCACCCTTGTGGCCATGGAGGCCCCGGCCTCAATGAGTCCCGGTAAGATAAGAAGAGAGAAGATAGAGCTTATTGAGAGCCTGCGTCCTATTGAGAGAGATAGCGTCTTCAGAGATACTGTGCGGGCCCAGTACAGTGCCGGCACCTGCGGCGGGGAGGCCGTGCCCGGTTACAGAGAAGAGGACGGCATCGCAGAGGACTCCACCACTGAGACCTTTGTAGCCCTTAAGGTATTTATAGATAACTGGAGGTGGGCTGATGTGCCCTTTTATCTCAGGACCGGAAAGAGGCTCAAAAAAAACGTCACCGAGATAGCCATACACTTTAAGCGCGTTCCCATATGCCTCTTTACGCAGTCCCTTACAGGCTGTCCTGAGAGCAATACCCTTATATTGAAGATTCAGCCCGACGAGGGCATTGCCTTTCAGTTTAATGTGAAGCGTCCCGGGTCATCAAGGCATATGGAGCAGGTCACCATGGATTTTTCCTACGGCGAGACCTTTAAGACCGAGCTGCCTCTTGCCTACGAGAGGCTCATACTTGATTGTATGCTCTCTGATGCCACGCTCTTTCCCCATAAAGCCGGCATTGAGGCCTCATGGGCCTTTATTACCAATATATTAGAGGCATGGAAGAGCGATGATGCACCTCCACTTTCAAGCTATGAGGCAGGCTCCTGGGGGCCCGAGGCCGGAGATGAACTTATGACGAGAGAGAGGCGTTTCTGGCGTAATGATTAGATGGATAAGGCCGTGGAACCCAGGAAACCAAAGATAATCGTCTGTAAAGAGGGCCTTGAGTTGTACAGCAGGGCCGCTGCCGCCTTTATAAGCCTGGCTCAGGAATTTCAGCAAGAAAACGGCCGCTTTAACGTGGCCCTCTCAGGTGGCTCTACGCCGCTGCCCCTTTACAGCCTCCTCGGGTCCTCGCCGCTCTGCCAGAATGTCAATTGGAGCAAGGTGCATTTTTTCTGGAGCGACGAACGATGCGTGCCACCGGATAGTGAAGAGAGTAACTACGGCATGGCCGCTCTGAACCTTCTTCAAAAGATAAACGCGAAGGAGAAGAACATACACCGCATAGAGGGCGAGCTTGGCGAGGCCGCAGGACCGGCCTATGAGCTGGAACTGAAGAGGGCCTTTGGTCTTGGTGCAGGTGAGGTTCCGGTCTTTGATCTTTTGATACTCGGCATGGGTGTAGACGGCCACACGGCCTCGCTCTTTCCCGGCTCCGCTGCCATCGGTGAGGAGAAGAAGTTAGTCGCTGCCGAGTATGTGGAAAAGCTCGCCTCAACCCGCATTACCTTTACCCCGCCCATTATACAGAAGGCGCGTAATATTATTTTTCTTGTAAGGGGGAGCGAGAAGGCCGCCGTGCTCCGGGCCCTCGTAGAATGCCCCTTTGATCCTCAGGCCCTGCCTGCGGCGCTGACTCTGAGGGCAGAGGGCAGGGTGCGGTGGTTTGTTGATAAGGAGGCGGCCTCGCTGCTATCGGGCGGCACTTAAGCGGAGGAGGAGGCGGCCCTCTGAAGAGACACTCTATGCCTATCTATCTCACAACCCGGGGTGCTGGGGCAAAACCTTGCGGTTCATCTCTTTATTTCTCACAGTTAATGCTTGAAAAACGAATGCTTAGATATTATCTTATAAGTTAAAGGTGGAATGAGTTTAATACCACCGCCTTGCAACCTCTAATAGCGCGGAGCCTCCATGGAGCAGTACCTTAAAGAGCTTGGCAACCTCAAGGAATTCATAATACCCGCCGCTGTATTTCTCGCCATCATTATTGTCCTGCTTATCGTAAGGGGCGCGGCCTTAAAGCTCCTTCGAAGAGGTGCTGCGAGCACAACGTCCAATATTGACGATGTCATACTTGCCGCCATAAGAACGCCGTCCATATACTGGTCCATCGCAATAGGACTGTACGTAGGCGTGGCCGTCTCCAGCCTGCCCGTAAGGTATGTAAATTACATCACCAAGGGCATTTATATACTGATTATAATATCCATAACCCTTGCGGCCGCCAACTTAGCGGGCAAGATTTTTGCGGCTTATATCAGTAGAAGTAAGGTCCCTCTGCCTACGACAGGTCTTACTCAGGCTGTATTAAAGGGCACTATCCTCGTATTGGGCTTCCTCATCGTGCTCTCGCTTCTTGGTATCTCCATTACACCTCTTCTAACGGCCCTGGGCGTGGGAGGCCTTGCCGTGGCGCTGGCCCTGCAGGATTCACTTAGCAACTTTTTTGCCGGACTGCACGTGCTCCTCGAAAGGAGCGTACGCGTTGGAGACTTTATAAAACTTGAGTCCGGCGAGCAGGGTTATGTAAAGGACATAACGTGGAGGACTACGAGAATACGCATGCTTGGCAACAACGAGGTGATAATACCCAACGGAAAGCTCAGCCAGTCCATAGTAACCAACTATTATCTGCCGGAAAAATGGATGAGCCTCCTTATTAACGTGGGCGTAAGCTACGACTCGGACCCCGAGCACGTGGAGCGTGTACTTACCGAGGAGGCCATGGCCGCCATAGGCGAGATACCCGGCCTTGTTGGTGCCCCGGAGGCCGATGACCCATTTGTCCGTTTTATTCCGGGTTTTGGTGATAGTTCTCTTGATTTTACCCTAATATGTAAGGTAAAGGAGTTTGTAGACCAGTACCTTGTTCAGCACGAGCTCAGAAAACGTATATTCAAGCGTTTTCGTGCCGAAGGGATTGAGATACCCTTTCCACACAGAACGGTATATGTCAGGGAGGAAAAAGAATGGAATCAGTAATAAAAGACGAGTTTGAGTTTCGCCAGTGCATCGGCCTCACTAAATCCACAGGGCAGAGGGCGCGCACACTGCGAGAGCTCCGGGACCTTATCGCCACCATAGGCGTAGAGTCTATCTTTCACCATACATATCAGTACTTCTTAAAGGGCCACGGACTGGAGTATACCAATGATTTCGGGCACTGGGCAGGTGAGTGCCTTGAAGAAAGAGCGCTCTCGGAGTATCTGTCCAACATAGACATATTTGCCTTTGAGCACACGGATTATCTGCGGGCCGAGATCATCGGGCAGATAGACACATATCTTGCGACTTTTCCCGAACCCCGCGAGGCCATGCCCGGTGATGAGTTCTACTTTGACGAGACCGTGAGCTTTGTCTTTCCAATCGGCATCAGGGCAAGGAATCTCGCGGAGTTCCTCATGGCCATAAAACACGTTGACCCCGGGTGCATATATTATCACTTTTACCTCGCCAGAAAGAGGCTGGGAAAGGGCAAAGACGACTTTTCCATGTGGCTTAGAGACACTCTGAAAAAAGAGGCCCTTGCCGATCAACTCTCTTCCATCGACCCCTTTATGCTAAATATTGAGAGCATAAGGTATGATATTATCGAGTTTGTCGAGGAAGAGGTACACAATGATATGGAGATGATTGACAGATGATAGATCTATACACTGGAATAGCCCCGCAGGGAGACCTAATACTTCTTAAAAAATTAGGTGATATTTTCAGGGACAAAGAGTTTCTCCACATTAACTCCACCCTTGCCGGCGGCGGCGTGGCCGAGATACTGGTGAGGATGGTGCCTTTTCTAAAAGAACTGGGCATAAATGTTCGCTGGGAGGCCATAGAGGGCGACGGCGACTTCTTTGATATGACAAAGAAGGTCCATAACGCCATGCAGGGCAATACGGAGATAATAACCGATGAGATGTGGCAGCACCATTATGATATAAACAGAAAGAACTCCGAGACCATGAACCTTGAGGCCGACGCCGTCATAATACACGACCCCCAGCCCGTTCCCCTTGTTGAGTACAGAAGGGAGGGCACATGGATATGGAGATGCCATATAGACATATCCAACCCCATGCGTCAGGTCTACGAGAAGGTGGAGCGCTACTGCAAGCACTATGACGCCTCCATATTCTCAGTATCCAAGTTTGCCAAGCCCATGGACATGGACGAGTTCATCATACCGCCGTCCATAGACCCGCTGGCCGATAAGAACAGGGACCTTACAGAAGAGGAGATATCCGAGACCATGGAGAAGTTCGATCTTCCCCCGGACAGGGATATGATACTCCAGGTCTCTCGTTTTGACCGGTTTAAAGACCCCGTTGGCGTCATAGAGGCCTACCGGGACGTGAAAAAATACAATGACTGCATACTTGTCCTTGCCGGCAGTCCGGCAACCGATGACCCCGAGGCCGATGCTGTTCTTGATGAGGTAAAAGAGGCGGCCGGCGCCGACCCGGACATACATATACTCATGCTCCCGCCCTTTAGCAATAAAGACATAAACGCCCTGCAGCGGGCGGCTACCGTAGTTCTGCAAAAATCCCTTAAAGAGGGCTTCGGTCTTACTGTAAGCGAGGCCATGTGGAAGGGCAAACCCGTCGTAGCCGGCGCTGTTGGAGGAATACCCCTTCAGATAGAGCACGGCCTTACGGGTTTCCTTGTCCATTCCGTGCAGGGCGCGGCATTCAGGATAAGACAAATTTTTAATAATCCCGAGATGGCAAGCCGTATGGGCGAAGAGGCAAAGGAGCATGTGAGAAATAATTTTCTCATGACACGTCATATTAGAGACTACCTTGGTGTATGGTATTCAGTGGAAAATAACGGAAGCCACATCCTTGAGCTATGAGCATAAGCAGGTTAAAGGCCCTTGTAGAAGATAATTTCGCCGACAGGTCACTCATAGTGGTCTCAAGCCGCGAGCCCTATGTGCATAAAAGGTCATCCTCGGGCATCAAGGTGGAGAGACCCGCCGGAGGACTTACCTCGGCCATGGACGACGTGCTTCGAGCCGTTGGCGGAACATGGGTGGCCTGGGGCAGCGGTAATGCCGATAAAGAAACAGTGGTGGATGACAGGGTACCTGTGCCGCCTGATCACCCGTCCTATACTCTTAAGCGGGTCTGGCTTACCTCCAGGGAGGTAAACAACTACTACAACGGATACTCAAATCACATGCTCTGGCCGCTCTGTCATCTCTCCCTTGACAGAGTTTTTTTTATGAAAAAATTCTGGCGGGATTATGTGAAGGTAAACAAGAAGTTCGCAGATGCCGTTATAGGCGAGACCAACCCTGACTCCATCGCCTGGCTCCATGACTACCACCTCTGTCTTGCCCCGGCCATGATAAAGGCCCAGGTCCCCGATCTACCACTTATGCATTTCTGGCACATTCCCTGGCCCAACTGGTTTGCCTTCAGGGTCTGCCCGCAGGCCAGGGAGCTCATAGAGGGGCTCCTTGGCAACGATCTTCTTGGTTTTCAGATACCGCTATTTACAAGAAATTTCTTGGACTGCGTCAGAGAATGCCTTGAAGATGCTGATGTGGATTACGCCAATAATACCGTCTCCTACAAAGGCCACCTTACAAGGCTTGAGTCCTTTCCAATAAGCATTGATTTTGAGAGGTTCAACAGCCACGCCAGCTCCAGGAGAACCGTTAATACCATAAAGAAGATACGGGAAAGGTTCAAGATAGAGGGCTATCTCGGCATAGGCGTTGACAGGCTTGAGTACACAAAGGGCCTTATCAAGAGGCTGCAGGCCATAAACATCTTTTTTGA
>JBHHUW010000035.1:0-14852 GCA_046753945.1 Thermodesulfobacteriota bacterium | reverse complement strand
CCACAAAAAAAACCGGCCACGGAAAGGCCGGTTAAAGCAGGCTCTCCTTTCCAAGTGGGGAGGCATGTCCGTTTCCCGGCATACCCTGAACGGCCCAGCCTCCTTAGCTTTTACAAACCTTAGGAAAGAAGGGCTCGGAGATAAAAGACTATTTAATTTTCAATTAGATTTTATGTTATTTTTTCGTACCAGTCAAGTGTAAAGCCCGTTGCTCCAGAGGGACGGTCTGTACCTTATGGTGTTATGGAAGTTAGAAATGAGGTTCCAGCTTTGCTACTGGCAAGGCCAAAGGCCCGGGAGAGCGTGGCGCCAAGGTCGGAAAAGGTCTCTCTTGTGCCAAGGTTTACACCGTGCTTCAGGGCCGGGCCGTAGACGATAATAGGCGCGTACTCACGGGAGTGGTCCGTAGAAGGCGTAGTGGGGTCGCAGCCGTGGTCAGCTGTTATAAGAAGCATATCCTCAGGACCGAGTAACCCCTTTAACTCAGGCAGCCTCTTATCAATGGCCTCAAGGGCCTTTGCGTATCCAACGGCGTCGCGCCTGTGTCCGTAACTCATGTCAAGATCAACAAGGTTAGTGAATATGAGGGCGGGGCCACCGCCTGGCTTCCAAGCCTTCACCGCCTCGATGGTCCTCTCCATCCCCTCCATATCACCCTCTGTATGACTCTCCTCTGTAAGCCCCCTGTGGGCGAAGATGTCGCCGATCTTACCAATCCCGGTAACAGGGATACCCGCCTCCACGAGCCTATCAAGGAGAGTGGGCTCAGGCGGGGTAATGGTGAAATCTTTTCTATCATAGGTGCGTGTAAAGGCGCCGGCCTTCCCGATAAAGGGCCTTGCTATAACCCTCTGTACATTATAGCGGTTAAGAAACGCGCGGGTCTTCTTACAGACCTCGTAAAGTTCATTGATACCGAGCACATCTTTATGGGCAGCTATCTGAAAGACGCTATCGGCAGAGGTATAGACAATGAGCCTATTGGTGGCGAGATGCTCGGGCCCCAGCCTCTTGATAATTTCCGTACCCGAGGCCGTCCGTCCCCATAGCCAGCCCTTGCCCGTAACCCTTGTGAACTCCTGGAGCATCTCCTCAGGAAAACCCCTGGGGTATGTAGGAAAGGGTTTAGTAAGGATTATGCCGGCCATCTCCCAGTGCCCTGTAATGCTGTCTTTACCTGGCGAGGCCTCTGCCATACGGCCATAGGAGCCAATGGGGGCTCTGGCCTTCTCCACTTCGTTGACGCCTTCTATAAGTCCGAGTCCCATGGCCGAGAGGTTTGGCAGATGAAGTCCCCCCACGGCCAGGGCCGTATTATCAAGGGTATGGCTGCCGTTGTCGCCGTAGGTCCCGGCGTCGGGCATGGCACCGATACCGAGCCCGTCCAGGACGAGAATTACGGCCCTCTTTATTTTCACTGGAACCTCAAGTTGTTTGCTGGTTTTTCTTTTTAGTGGGCAGTGGCCACCCCTACAAGGTGCTTTTAAGGTAACAGGTGCCCTGTGCGGGCAGATGGTTTTCTTTATCTTACTTTCTTTTTTCCAAAGACTCGCGGGAGCAGGGTGCAAATTCAAAGGTAGTCAGCTCTTTCCCCCTTTGGTTTTCTTTGTCTTACTTTCTTTTTTCCAAAAGAAAGTAAGGAAGGGTATTTTATATTACTTTATACCCTCTTGGCGTTATCATCAGCTTGTCCCTTACAAAGGTGGAGTTATTACCGATGATGATAATGGTGAGCATATCTATCCTCTCAAAGAACTCATGCATCTTTCCCAGCGTAGTAAGTATTACCTCTTCACCCTCTCTTGAGGCATTTCTAAGGATACCCACTGGTGTCTCCGGGTCCTTATATTCGAGCATACCCTTAACGGCCTTTACAAGGCCCTCCTTACGTTTCGAGCTTCTGGGGTTATAGAGGGCCAAAACAAAGTCCGCCTTTGCGGCGGCCCTCACCCTCTCTTCTATTACCTCCCAGGGTGTAAGAATATCAGAGAGGGATATGGAGGCAAAGTCATGCATAAGCGGCGCCCCGAGGATAGAGGCCGCGCTTGCAAATGCCGGCACTCCCGGGACAACCTCCACAATAATATCATCTAGAGTCAATGGGGTCTTATCTGATGCGAGTATCTCAAGAACAAGCCCTGCCATGCCGTAGATACCTGCGTCCCCTGATGAGATTATAGCCGTTGTGCGGCCTTTGGCAGAAAGCTCTATGGCTTTTTCGCAGCGAGCCACCTCTCCTGTCATGGCCGTGGAGTATATTTCCTTACCCCTGGTAAGGGGGGCTATAAGTTCTACGTACCTTGTATACCCCACAATGCACTCTGCCTCATGGATGGCCTCAGCGGCCCGCACCGTAAGCTCCGCCAGGTCGCCGGGGCCGATGCCTACGACGTAAAGCATAGCCTTGCCGCGGCCACTGTTACTCTGGCGCTCTTTTGTTTCTTTAACCATAATCTTTTTGCTCCTGCTGATAATAGGGCCGCCGGCTCTGATACGCCGCCTGCCCCGGTTGTTGTAAGTACAAAACTAGATGACCTCGTGGCCCTTGTATTAAGTTCTTTGGCTGTAAAGAGTTCAAGCTCAAGTCCCCTTGAGGCCGCGAACTCAAGAAGACCGGCTTCATCAGCCTTAATATCAATAGTGGCCAGATTTCTTATACATAGCGGCGAGATTCCGCGCGCTTTAAAGGCTCTGTCCACGGCCTTTTTAATATCCTCCGCGCCTGTGCCACGCCTGCACCCCAGGCCTGCCACAAACTCTTTTGGCCGCAGCCTAAGGGTGGGGACCTTAAACCCCTTTGGGGATGAGATATTTAGCGCGCTTGAGATGATGGCGACGGCCCTGGCCCCATGCCGGGGAAGGCGGCCAAAGGTAAAGATTTTTCCGGCGTCCTTACCGAGAAAGCCTCTTATGGCTTTTAGGCGTTTTTGATTCTTATCCGCGATATGGATGGGGCCACCAGCGAGGATTGCCGAGTTAACGGCCTTAATACCCCGCACATTTTCAATGGCAAGGTTGAACTCAAGGGCCACGTCCTCTATACATGGCAGGTTATTCACATCCGTTGCCGTAGTCACCACGGCGGTGGCATTCAAGATTGCGGCAATCTCTTCAGCAAGCTGGTTGGCCCCGCCAAGGTGGCCTGATAGAAGGCTTATGACAAAGCGAGCTTTTTCATCCATGACGAGAACAGCGGGGTCTACCTCCTTTCCCTTAAGGAGCGGCGCTATGGCCCGCACGGCTATGCCCGAAGCGCCCACGAAGACAACGGCCCTTGAAGACAGAAAAGCCTCCTTCACAAGGCCTCTGAGCTTTCCGCCACGGAGCTCCACGGGACGGAATACCCGCACCTCCCCTGCAATGGAGGCAAGGCCGGTGGCAAGGGCATATCCCCTCTCTGTAATGGGAAAGATTGTAACCCTGTCCTTTTTTCCAATGATTTTTTTCATGGTGACCAGAGAAGTGGCGGCGTGCTTATGAACCCGCTTCTTCCATCTTTTTTAAAATCTCAAGAACTTTTTCCACCATTACATGGAATAGCTCAGAGCCCTTCTCTGCCGAGGCTTTTTCCGGGTTTCCCCATACGGCGCCGGGCCACTGGCTCTGCTTATCCACAATAATGAGGGGTTTTGTGAAGGATGGGTATTCCTCTGCTCCGCGCCCCTTTACGAGCTCTGGGGCCAGATGCAGGATAAGGGAGGTCTCCATCTCTCCGGCATGAGAGTCGTTCTCTGTCTCGGCAATTCTCTCAAGCTCCGCCCAGATTACGTCATAAATAGCGAGTGCCGCTATGGTAAGGTCTGGCATCGTGGCGGCAAGTACCTCGGCGGCCTCCTTCATGGCAGCAACATGGGCACCTCCGGCGTGGCCGGATATGAGGAGTATGTTCCTGAGCCCCCTCGCGAAGGCGTCTGTAGTTATATCCCTTGTAACCCTTCTAAGGGTTGGCGGCGTAATACCAATACTGCCGGGATGCTGTCCCGTAGAGGTACATACGCCGTAGTGAACTGGAGGAGCGATAAAAAAATCCCTCTCTCGCGCCGCCTCTTCAAGGACACGGCACATTACAAGGGTATCGGTATTAAGTGGCAGGTGCCTGCCGTGGGCCTCCACCGATCCGTAAGGCACGGCCAGGGTCTTTGTCTTTTCGAGTCCGGTTCTGAACTCCTCCATTGTCATCTCTTCAAGTATCATAACCTTCCCCCTTAACTGAGACGAATACATCTATCAAGAAGATAATATAAGGCTATACCGGCGGCAGAGCCCAGGCCGTTGGCAATGGCGTCGAAGATAGAGGCCTCCCTTGCAGGCAAAAGACCCTGAACAAACTCTATAATAAGGCCATACAAAAAGGTAATCAAAAGGGCCTTGAAAACTACGCCTCTCTGCCTGCCTCCACCAACCCCCCGGTAACCTCTCGCCAAGAGGACCCTTATCCATAAGAGCCCCATAAGTCCGTAAGCAAGAAAATGAAGGACTTTATCAAAGCCCCTGAACGGGTCTTCGCCGCCGGGGGCCTTGACTACGGAGAGGATGAATACAATAACCATATAGAAAATCGTCAGTATAAGGTTCATTCGCCCCTGTACTCGTGGCTAAAGCCAGCGTCATATAAGAAGGATTGCTCTCCGTCGCCTATGCCCCCTATGGCCTTTCCCACGAGGATTATGGCGTGTTTTTTAATTCCAGCCTCCTGGACCCTCGAAGCGATATCCTGAAGGGTTCCCCTCACCGTCAACTCATCGGGCCACGTTGCCCTGTAGACAACTGCAACAGGAGTATCCGTGGGATACCCCCCTTGAAGAAGTTGCTCTACAACCTTATCTATCATGGAGACGCTCAGGAAGATACACATCGTAGCCCTGTGGGAGGCCAGCAGATGGAGGGCTTCATCTTCAGGCACGGGTGTCCTTCCCGCAAGCCTCGTAAAGATTACAGTCTGAGTCTCTACCGGCACGGTTAGCTCTCTGCCAATGCTCGCCGCCGCCCCGGAGGCCGAGCTTACACCCGGCACCACAGTATAGGCAAGGCCCTCATCCTTGAGGATAGCCGCCTGTTCGCGCATGGCGCTGTAAAAGGCCGTATCCCCGGTATGGAGCCTTACTACAAGGCGGCCCGCTCTTGCCCCTTCTATCATAACCTCGGTAATCTCGCCAAGTGTCATGGAGGCGCTGTTATATACCTTCACGTTTTCAGCACAATATAAGAGCAGCTTATCAGCCACAAGAGAGCCCGCGTATACGACAATATCAGCCTCGCCAAGGAGCCTTCTACCCTTAACGGTAAGGAGCTCCGGGTCTCCGGGCCCGGCCCCCACAAAGTATATTCTCACGTCCTCTGCCATCATAATCACCAAATTTTTAATAAACCTGAGGCCCCACCTTAAGCGCCTGCTCTGATATTATCTTTTCTTATTATAATCATGGAGAGGTAACCGGCCCCCCCGCTTACATCAAGGTCCTTGAGATCCTTAATTACTTCCTTCCCGTCCCAGCCAGCCCTCTCCACAAAGGTAGCGCTTAAGCCCCTCTGGCGCCCCTTATCCCGCGTTGATAAAAAGTCCTTAAGCTCAGCGAGCCTGCTCTTAACCTTCATGAGAACCACCGTATCAAAGGTATCCACCCACTGCTCAAGGTCCGTGAGGCTGTAAAAGGCCGGGGCCACAAGGAGCTTTTCCTCGGCCTGCACAAGAGGCACTACGGCCCTTGCTGCCGAGGCGGAGACAGATGTAACCCCCGGCACCACGGAGAGCTCAACATCGTGGATAAGGTCCTTTACAAGGGGTATCAAGAAAGCAAAGGTAGAGTAAAGCATGGGGTCGCCAAGGGTGAGAAAAGATACGTCTTTACCCTCACCGAGCCTTGCGGCCACCTCCCTGGCTGCCTCCTGCCTGGATTTAAAGAGAATGGCCTCGTCTTTTGTCATGGGAAAAGGGAGCCTTAGTATCTCCTTATCGCCAAGGTCCGGGAGGGCCTTCTTGATTATCTCAAGGGCGATAGTACCCTCGCCGCTGCCACCCTCGCCGTGCTTTGACGAGACCGGCACGGCTATAACGGGGCACTCCCTTATGAGACGAAGGGCTTTCAGGGTAATAAGCTCGGGGTCTCCCGGGCCTACGCCCACACCAAAGAATTTTGCTCTCCTCAAGACTTCACCCCCTTCACTCCCTTTAAGATAAATACGGGGTTACTTGCCGAGAGGATACTGAGACCGGCCACTTCTTTACCTCGCGTTAGATTTAGCTGTACAAGGTTCCTCTTCATCCCCTTATCCTTGAAAAACCCGAGGGTACGCGAAGCCGTCTCCATTGTTACGGCATTTACCACAATAACTCCATTCTCCCTCAGCCTTCCATATACGTAACGCAGAATCGTGGTAATACCCCCGCCTCCTCCGCCGATGAATACGGCATCAGGGGCAGGCAAACCCTTTAGGCACGCCGGGGCCTCGCCGGTAATTATAGAGACATTCGTTGCGTTGAACCTCGAGACATTCTCCTTAATGTCTCTGACCCTTTTCCTGTTCTTCTCCACGGCATAGACCGTGCCTTGCGGTGCAAGCCTGGCCGCCTCTATGGCCACGGAACCCGTACAGGAACCGACGTCCCAGATAACGGCAGAGCGAGCTGGGGCGAGTTTACAAAGCGAGACGGCCCGTATCTCGGACTTTGTAATCATATTGGCCGAGTGCCGGAATAGGCCGTCCCCAAGGCCCGGTACAAGACTGCTTTCATCGGAGGCCCTTGCATCATCGCCTCTTAAAAATATCATAATACTCAAGGGGTGGGCCTTTTTTACTCTTGCTATAGTCGCAAGACCGCCTCTGCGTACCTTCTCTTCAGCATAGCCCAGGGCCTCGCAGACATAAACCTTTACACTGCCAAGACCTGCGCCCATAAGACCGCGGGCCACCGTTGCCGGGGTATTTTTGCTGTCCGTAAAGAGGGCAAGAGATTGGTTGGAGGAAATCTCCCGTGAGAGCCGCGAAAAATCAGCGGGCCTGCCATGGAGGCTCAGCACCTTAAGCCCCTCGGAGCTCTCCTTAATGCGGGCAAAGGCCTCGTGAACAAGACTTACGCCGGGTATGACCTTTACGCCGCGCCTGCCAAAGGAGCGGAGAATAAAATTACCGATGCCGTACAGAAGGGGGTCGCCTGTGGCAATGACAGTAACGGTAGCGCGCTTATTCCTTTTTATAAAGTCTCTTATGTTTTTCTCAAGTGCCTGCAGGTCAGAGGTTATAATAAATCTCTCGCCTTCCACCCCCGCCAGCGTAGCGAGCTCTTCGAGGTGACGCGACCCGCCTGCGATAAGCCCTGAGCGCCTCATAACGGAGAGGGCTTGCGCGCCGAGCCCTGCGGCCCCTTCGAGACCTAAACCAATAACATATATCATGGAGCCTCACCTCTCTCCCGGTGAATAACCTTTTTTCACTCAGATACTACACAGACCACATCGGCCTCGTATCCAACGAGGACAGCCTTCACGGCTTTATCACCGCCCGACATTTTTGCCGAGTTATCCCGCACCATCTTTGTAATGGCCCTGATAACACTTACATTGCCCATGTCTTTCAGTATAAAAAAAATCTCTCTTGCCGTATTGGCAACTCGCATTTTTGAGATAATATCGTCGGTAATGCCCTCTTTTGCCGCCGTATCCGCGATAAAGTCCATATCAACGGATGACCTCGAGCAATGGGTATCACCGCACCCGGCGGCAAGTTTAGTAAACTTTCCAAACTGGCCGGCTACGATTATTTTTTTTATTTCTTTTTTCCTGCCAGCGCACCTCATGGCAAAACCCATGTGGTCGCCAGTTGTAATAAAGGCCTGCGGAAGAAGTCCAAGACCCTCTGCAGCCACCTTCTCGCTGGACCTGCCAGTGGAGAAAACAACCTCCCCGCAACCTGATGCCACGGCCACATCCACGGCGCATGAGATGGAGTCTTTATAGGCGTCTGTAGACATGGGCTCCACTATGCCCGATGTGCCGAGAATGGATATGCCGCCCAGTATACCGAGGCGGGCGTTCATGGTTTTACGCGCTATGACCTCGCCCTGGGGCACGCTTACAATTACAGAGACCTCCGGGACAAGACCGGCCAGAGCCGCGGCCTCAGCAACAGCCGTCCTTATCATCTCCAGCGGCACGGGGTTTATGGCAGGCTCACCCACGGGGACCTTTAGCCCGGGCCTTGTAACACGGCCTACGCCAACTCCGCCATCTATTAAAATACGAGGGGTTTTCGAGGAATCACCGAGCAGCTCAACTGTAGTTATTATCTCGGCCTTGTTTGTAACATCAGGGTCGTCACCGCCGTCTTTAATGACAGTAGCCGAGGCTGCGCCCCCTGTAGAAGAGACGTCCTTTACGTCTATCTTAAGCTCACCGCCCCCGGGCAGTCTTACAGAGACCTTTCCGCTTGCCCGGTCCTTAAAGGGCGGCAGCCCGAAAAGCGCAAGCGCCGCCGCCTTTGCCCCGGCGGCGGCGCTTGTCCCGGTGGTAAAACCTCGTCTAAGCCTTGCTTTACCTTTCAAAAATCATCACCGATGAAAGAGCCTTATAATCCCCCGTAAGAGGCCCTTAGGCCTTTGCTTCACCCCTTCCGGCCTTCAGCCCCATCTTCCAGAAGGTGCCGAGGATAAGCCCCAGTACAACGGCAAGAAAGAGACCCTGAAGGCTCTGCCCGAGATCAAAGTGATAGCGTATGGGGCTCATCACGGAGAGCAGGATGCCTGCTCCGTTAAGGGCGAACCATATAAGAAGAGATACGGCCACGGCCTTGGGCGTAAGCCCCCACCGCGGCAGAAGGCCCTGCGCCACGCTCAATATTCCGCCTGCAACAAGGCCAAAAAGCGCCCCGCCAAGGGCGAAGGTCATAAGGTTATGCAGAACGCTCGCCTCAAGGACAAAGGCTCCTGTAATTGTATTCAAAAGAAGGGAGACAACTCCCCAGAGAGCGCCTGAGAGCATGCATAAAAACAACCCCTCTTTCCATGTATTGAAATCAGCCTTCATTGCTGTTTTTCTCCTTCAAAAATAGATGCCTCTCCTCTCTGGAGAGAGACTGAAAAAACTCTTATACAAACTACGCCTAAAGGCCGCCTCAGTGACAGGGCATGCCAATGGTATGCCTGAAGTCATGGAACATATCGTGCGCGCCTGCAACGACGTTCTCCATGCCGAATACTACAACAACCATGGCAAAGGCCACGGCCATAAGCACGACTGCGGGAAGCAGTGTATCCATCACAAAGTCTCTCTCGAAAAACCTCTCCATCACAAGTAACCTCCTGTTTTGTTGTTTGTTGTATCTCTGCATCACGAGGCGCCCAGCTTTTTTCCCCGCTAAGCTTCGCATCCTCTACCCTCACTCCCGTGCCCTGCGCCCGTATGTTATTACATTAGAAATCCGCCTGAAGCCTTAATCCGTAGATAAAGGCGTTCTTCGTGCTTCTATCGCCACCGCGGTTGATGATGTACTGAAAATCAGGGGCCAGATGAAGGCCCATGCCGCCGATGCCCCCGAGGAAGGCGTTATAATATGCCTCCAGGTAATGCTCGTTGCCGGCAAGAAAGCCAGGGGCGCTCATGCGCTTATAATCTTTATAGTCATTACCTATGAAGTTGACTCCGTAGCCAAGGCCCATGGTATCATCTGCCCTGCCTAAAAACCATGCCCTCGAGGAGAGCCCCGCCGAGATAACGGCCTTCATCTCGGAGACCGTCTCCCGCTGCATACCGGCCCTTAGCCATAGCCCCAGGTACTCTGTGACGTATTGGTCCAGGCTTAGACCAAGGCCCTGGTTTACTACCGCAAGAAGTGTAGTATCTGTAGGATCGGCAAGAAACTCAAGGGTTGGGGCCGGCCTCTTTGGCCTCCTCCAGTAGTAGACCCTGTATGTGCCCTCTCTACCTCCCGGAGCCACCTTGATGTCCACCTCTGCCATAACAAAGGGGTAGTCAAAGGGCCTTGCGTAATCACCGTCACCATCAAAGGCACCTACTGTTATATCAAGTATTTCTGCCGGTGAAAAGGTTAACGTGAGCCCCGGTGAATAAAAATCATCAGAGCCGCCAAACTCTATAGAGGAGTTATTGACAAAGACATTGGCCATGAACTGCGCGGTCTCGTCATTAGCAAGATTATTGGCATCAAAATATCCGGTAATATCAAGCTGGCCAAGGGCTATGTTCAGAAAGCCTTCCATGAAGTGGTGCTCATAGTAGAGCTGAGTAACCTTCAAGCTCGTATCGTTAAAAGACTCCACATCGGCATTAGTGCCCGTGGGGTTGCCGTTTGGTGCGGCCAGCAGTCCAAGTCCCTCTACGCCCACTCCGCGCTGCACGTCCAGGACAATAACTGCCATGCCGTCCTCTCCGATGGGGCCCTCTATGGCAAGGTCGCCGGAGAGGGAGGACTCGCTCCGTTTCTGCCCCGGAAGATTTGCCACACCCTGAACTACAAAGGTAAGGCCCCCTGTTATCTCAAGACCGAACTCGCTGTGCACGGGATGGAGCCTGTGAGAACGCTCTGTGCCCGGCTCTGATTTAGACCCCCTGTCCTCAAGGGTCTCTATCCTCTTCTCAAGCTCTTCAAGTCTGCCATCTCCATCAGCGGCCTGGGCAGGCGCCGGAAGCGCCGCAAAGATAGAGAGACAAAAAAACGCCATAACCACCTTACTCAGACCATAGCCTTTTCTCACCATTATCACCTTTCCTCCTGAGAGTTTTTTACTTCAGTGTTCGTCAAGAGATGCATCTGGATCATGGTGAGTTATGAACAACTGTACTATGTTTGTCTGTCTGCTCGTGAATGAGGTTTACCCGTAATAAAAGCTCGCTTCCTGCTCGGTATCTCCATGCCCTTGCAGGGGCCGGTTGGAGGGGTGTGGTCTGGAAAAACATTACCCAAGGCCGCGACCCCGCCGTAACGAGGCATCCCCCCCTCTTATAACATCACAAAAACCTCTTCGGCTGCATACACAATAAACTAAAGCCAGCCTGAGTGAGTGGTAACAAGTATGAGGCCGCAGGACCGGCCATCTTAGCCGCATCTAATAAAAAATCCCCGCACCTTAATTATGAATAGGTTCGGGGATGCCGTTTTTCATCCGCTACGATGCTAATCCCCTCACCACCGGGGAAAAGCCAAAATCAGATATTATATTGGCAGGTCTTCTGGCTGCCGGATCAATCTACTCGCCGCGCCTTCCCGTCCTTACGGATAGTGGCGTCTTGCGGCTTTGGTCCCCGGTTACAGCGGCGGGTCCGCGACGGATTCACACCGTTCTTCCCTTTTAAGGCCTTTTCAGGCCACCAACAATTAAGTGCGAGTGTATAGCAAGCAGGCGTGCCTGTCAAGACTTAAAGGGCTCAGGCAAGGAACATATAGACCCCGGCCAGGGCTATAACCGCACCGCAATTACGAATAAGCTGCGCAGAGCCCCTCTTCTGCAAGAGAAGGCCCGTTACAATGCCGCCAAGATGAAGAAGGGCTGTTGCCGCCACAAGGCCCGCACCATATGCAAGGGCCGATGTGGAAAGGGGCATCTGCGCGCCGTGGGCCTGTCCGTGAAAGAGGGCGAATAACCCCGCCATGGCCATGCCTGCCGCCAGAGGCAAAGGCGCTGCCAATGCGATGAGTATGCCAAAAATCAATACGGAACCGATGATGCCAACTTCAATAAAGGGAATGGTAAGACCTGATATACCCAGAAAACACCCCAGCAGCATGGCTCCCACAAAGGCAGCCGGTACGGCCCAGAGGGCTTTTCCCCCCACTTGAGAGACCCAGATGCCAACTGCAGCTATTGCCAGGATATGGTCAAACCCGCCCATGGGATGATTAAGACCGCTTAAAAACCCCGAGCCATGGGTAAACCCGGTATGAGCGTATGCGCAGGCAGGCAAGAGAAAGATTGAGACCGAGAATGCCAGCAAGCTACGAATTTTTATTGACTTCATACCCACCTCCTTCTGATTCTGCCAGGTCTTACAGTTTGCCTCGAAACTTTTCCCATTTCTCCAATACCGTATCATAATCCTTATGTACTCAAATAGCACTTTTTTCATCTCGCGCTATTAGAAAGCAGAGAAAACCAGAGCGCATGGCAAGGGCGCTGCCCGGCCTCTACCCTTTGTGCCCCATTTTCAAGAACGTACAGTTATTAAAAATGACGAGACCTCCCTCTCTCGCAGGAAAGCCTGAGCAAATCAGACCTTACTTAGCCCTACATGGCCGGAGTAAGGATCTTTGCTTTAGCCGCCTCTATTATAAGGGCGTTCACAATGGAGACAGCAACAGAACTGCCGCCCTTTCTGCCCTTTGCGGCGATATAATTCTGGTCCGAGGCAATGAGGGCGTCCTTTACCGCCTCTGCCCCGACAAAACCCACTGGCACGCCGATGATAAGCGCGGGACTGGCCTTACCGGCCTTTATAAGGCCAAGGAGCTCCGAGAGCGCCGTGGGGGCGTTGCCGATAGCCACAATGGCGCCATCCATAAAGGGGGCCGCCGCTGCCATAGCCGTAGCCGTCCTTGTAGCGCCCGTACTCTTCGCCTCCCGGGCTACCGCCGGGTCCGAGGAAAAGCAGCGCACCCTGCCACCAAAAGGAGCGAGACGGCCCCTTGATATACCTGACTCCACCATCTTCACGTCCGTTATTATATCCGCCCCGCCTCCTATGGCCTCCAGCCCCGCCTCTACGGCGCCTTCGCTAAAACAAAGGATATCCTTGAACTCAAAGTCAGCCGTGGCGTGTATTACCCTCTTTACCACCTCTCTCGCAACAGGGTTGAACTCCGCAAGGTCTGTCTCGGACTCGATTATACCAAAACTCTCCTTCTCTATGGGGTGCTGACCGTGAACACCCCCGGGGCTGCTCTCCGGGGCCATGGCCTCAGTGAGCCTCTCCACCACTATATCAACGAGCTTTCCGTGCACGCCGAGGTTCTTTGTAATCCTCATCTTAAGGTCCGGGTACTTTTCGCGCGCCATATCCATCTCGCCGGGTATGTCCTTTACCACATGGTCGCCGCAGTAGAGAAAATACGGCATAACCGTAATATCCCTGAAACCGCGCTCCAGGAGTCCCTCAAGGGCCTGATGAAAGTCAGGCTCAGCGAGCTGTAAAAAAGCGGGCTCCACTACTCCGAACCTCTTAATATCATGTAAGGCCCGTGCCATCTCACGCAAGATATCATTGGCATCGCCCCTCTTGCTGCCGTGTCCCAACAAAAGCACTGCGTGGTCTGCGGGAACTCCATCTTCAAAATCAGCCTTCATCTCACTTACCTCGTGCCTGAATGTTAAGTGTTTTTTACCTGTCTCTCTTAAAATACCGGAAAGGCGCGGGGAGAGGGGCGCCTCCAGCCCATACGTTACCCCGGGACTCAATGCCCCGCCGCCGCCCCCAAGAACAAAAAAAAACCCTTCGCTGCAGAAGAGAGGGATTTTCTTCCCTCGATAAAAGAGGAAAGCTCGCCGCCCCCCAACGTTCTTGAGACCGGAGAAAACGCGGGCCCATACGGAAAGGTATCCTGACTCGCGGCCTGGCCTACTTTCTCCGGCCTTCCCGCCCCTTTAAGATAAAAAGCGCCAGAGGACCACGGGATTCCCTGTATTCTCCCTGGAAGGAGCTCCGAATAGGCGTTAATTTCAGGTAACTATTACATGGCGCTGCCCGGAATGTCAACTAAAAACCCGGTAAGGAGGGAACCCTCCTGCCGGCTCCCTGCCCCAAAAAAGGGCCCCTTAACGTTCAAGCCTTTTCAGTATCTGAGTGAAGAGCCCGCGCAGCATATTAACCTCTTTCTCCATAAGAGAGGTCCTGCCGTAGAGCACACGAAAATTCTTTATTATAGCCCGAAGGAGAAACTCCCTGCCCTCATCGCCGTAATCAAGGGCGCGCAGCGTCTCTTCCAAATGAGCGTACATCTTCTCACGCTCCTCTCTCGGGGCGGCTCTTATATCGAGGAGCGGACCAGAGGTCACGCAGTCCATATACAGATAATGGCAGAGCAGAAAGACTGCGTGAGAGAGGTTAAGGGAGGGATAATCCTCATGGGCCGGCAGCTCCAGAAGCGCGTCGCAGAGGGCCAGCTCCGAGTTTACGAGCCCCCTGTCCTCACGGCCGAATAATAGGGCAACGGCGTTCTTCTCGCTCATGCCCTTTATCATGGATACTGCCCCGCCTATCTCCAGAAGGGGCTCTCTTAATTTACCGGTTCTCCGCGTTGTTCCAAGGACAAAGCCAAACTCTTTCACGCATTCAGCAAGGGTAGGAAAGGTCCTCGCCTGCAGCACAATCTCACCTGCGTTGCAGGCCCGGCCAAAGCATTCGTCATTCTTATACTCGCAGGGGTTTACAAGGACAAGGTCCGAGAGGCCGCAGTTGGCCAGCGCCCTTGCCGTGGCCCCGATATTAGCGGGCCCGCACGGCTCTACAAGGACGATGGAGATATTCTTCATTGCCAATGAGGTTTCCTCTCTTCTCTTCTCTCTTTTCATCTGCATTGGCTTTTGGTGAGGCTCCGTCCTTTAAAGATAAGGTATAAAAAATTCATAAGAAAAATTATATCAGAAATAGGCGGCCTCTGAAATAGACCTGCTTATTAAGCGCTCCCCTGCCCTCTTTCCAGAGACCCTCATGGCGGGGGGGTGGGGCGGGGCAAGAAAAAATCTTAAAGGAAAAACCCCCCTGCCTACTAAAAGAACAGGGGGGTTATATGTGAAGGGTAGTGTATTGGCAGGTTGTCTGTACTGAAGTCTTCTTTTTTTCTATCCGCCACGCTTAGAGGACATCGCTGAAGCTCATATCCTGGTCCTTGATAATCTGCTTGAGTTT
>JBHHUW010000034.1:0-15127 GCA_046753945.1 Thermodesulfobacteriota bacterium | reverse complement strand
ATGTAACAGTGAAACTTAAGGTTCTCATAAGCGGTGAGCTGATTATCAAGGGTAACCTCCTGAAAGACAAGCCCTATGGATGAGCGCACCTTGTGGGATAATTTTCTGCAATCAAAGCCATTGACCTCCACGGTACCCGAGTCAAAGCCCAGGAGCGTGCAGAGGATATTTATGGTAGTGGTCTTCCCGGCGCCGTTTGGCCCGAGAAACCCAAAAATCTCGCCGGGGTTGACATCAAAAGAGACTCCCCTTACGGCTTCCACGCCGTTATATTTCTTTACAAGGTCTACTACCTTGATTATGGATTTTTTTTCACTCATAAGAAGTAAAACCGGTTATGAACGGAGGGCGTGAGGTCGAGGTACATCAATGCCATTTTGTCATGCCACCAACCTATCATAAGTTAGTGGGTTAAATGAGACTTTACCCTTCTTTTTTCCAAGAGTAGCGCGGGAGCAAGATGAGGCTTCAGCAGCAATAATCTAATCCCCCAGTTGGTTTTCTTTGTCTTACTTTCTTTTTTCCAAAAGAAAGTAAGGTGGCCTCTGTACATGAGAGCCGGCCATGAAGGTAGAACAGACTATATGGCCTAGTCCGCCTGAGTAGCTGCGTGTGGCTCTTCGCCGGACCTCAGGAAAAAACTGAAGGTGGAGCCAGCGCCAAGTCTGCTCCTCACATCGAGCCTGCCGTTATGCCCCTGTATTATGTGCTTGACTATGGCAAGGCCCAGCCCTGTACCGCCAAGCACGCGGCTTCGGGCCTTGTCCACACGGTAAAACCTCTCAAAAATCCTTGAGATGTCATCTTCGGGTATACCGATCCCCGTGTCAGTAACGTCAACGCATACCTCGGAGCCTTGAGCCTCAGCAGTAACGATGATATGGCCTCCGGCAGAGGTGTATTTAATGGCGTTATCTAAGAGGTTTACCACTACCTGCTCCAGCCTGTCCCTGTCTCCCATGACAGAGGGCAGCACCTCCGGCAGCTCGGCCTTTATGGTGACCTCCCTGTCCTCCGCCTCCTTAAGGCAGCCCTTGACAGTGGAATAGATAAGCTCCTTAATATCCACGGCATCGGAGACAAGGGAGAAAGCGCTGGATTCTAACCGCGAGAGGATAAGCAGGTCGTTTATTATCCTCGACATCCGCGTGGCATGGCGGTCGATAATCTCAAGAAACTCCTTCTGCTTCTCCCCATCGGCATTGGCGTCAAGGAGGGTCTCGGAATAACCTTTTATGCTTGCCAGCGGGGTGCGGAGCTCATGGGATACATTTGCCACAAAATCCTTCTTAATAGTCTCTACACGTTTTTCTTCCGTAATATCACGAAGAAAGATCAAGAGGTTCCGGGTCCCGTCATCACCGAGGGGGACCATCCTGATATTAAAACACCTTCCGGCCTCCTCAACCACTATCTCTTCCCGGCAGCACGGGCCGCTATTGTCTCCGTCGCCCTCTTTACCCCCCTTATCACCCCTTCCACTCTCGCTGATAAAGCACTCAACAGCCTCAAGAAAGGTGCGGTTTTTTATTATCTCTTTAATATGCCGCCCCTCGACAGGGAGGCTTAAAGAAAAGGAGCTTACAAAAAAAGGGTTGCAGTACTGCACGCGGCCGCGGCTGTCAAGGAGGGCTATACCTGTGCGCATCTCCCTTGCTACGGCTTCAAGAACAAAATTTCTATCCATTAAGAATAGCCTTTAATTACTTAATAATAGTAGAGCTATGGTATCTACAATTCAAGTCATCTTGACAACGCGCCTCACCTTCCCCCCCCCATAGGACAGGGAAGCACGTGTCATGCACTACATACATGCCCGCAGATACTACTCCACAAACCTGTATCCAACACCCCTTACGGTCTCTATGTACTTGCCGGCCACGTCAAGCTTGGCGCGAAGCCGCCTTATATGCGTATCAACAGTGCGATCTGAGACATAACAGCCATCGCCCCAGACGCTTTCAAGAAGACCATCTCTTGAGAGTACCCTTCCGTGGGAGGTCATGAATTTCTGTAGGAGCTTGAACTCCTTTGTGGAGAGCTTTACAGGCGTGCCAGCCACGCTCACCCTGTGCCTGGCCATATCAAGGATTAACTCCCCCTGTGAGATAACCTTATCCTCTTCAGGGCTATTTCCACCGCCGGCCCCGGCCCTCTTGAGCACGGCCTTTACCCTCAAGATAAACTCTCTCGGGCTGAAGGGCTTTGTAACGTAGTCCTCGGCCCCGAGTTCAAGGCCCACTATCTTGTCTATCTCGTCACCCTTGGCAGTAAGCATTATCACTGGAATATTACGCGTGGCACCGCTCTCTTTCAGCCTCTTCAAGACATCAGTGCCGTCCATATTGGGAAGCATTATATCAAGGACTATGAGAGAGGGGACCTCAGAGAGGGCTGTCTCAATGGCCTCGGGGCCATCCTTGGCCTTAAAGACCTCAAAACCAGCGCGGGAAAGCGTATAATCAAGGAGGTTAAGGATATCCTCCTCATCATCAACAACCAGTATCCTCTTATGGGCACTCATTATCTATAAGCCCCTTTACACGTTCCTCTATATCGTCCCTTATGCGCCTTGAGTCCTCAAGAGGCCTTCCCAGGGGGTCTTCTATGGGCCAATCGTATTTTTCACCCTTGTAGGAAATAGGGCATATCTCATCGACGGAGCAGCAGCCCATGGTTACCACACAATCCGACCATTTAAGGGCCTCATCCGTGAGCTGGTCCGATGTCTGGCCGCTTATATCTATACCCTTTTCCCGCATAACCTCTATGGTGGCCGGGTGTACAAAACCGGCGGCGCTCGTTCCGGCGCTCCTCACCTCTACACACCCCTTTCCATGAGAGAGGGCAAAACCCTCGGCCATCTGACTCCTGCAGGTGTTACCCACGCATACAAAGAGTATCTTTTTTATAGCCTCCATATGACTCCTTCCTTAAGACCCCCGGAATCCACTGGTCTTATTATCCAGGGCAAGTGTTTTTCCCTCTCTCCACATTCACCACACCCCATAGATGCCCTTATTTCATGCAGAGGTCAAGAAAAAAACAATACCCGGACCAGTTATCCCGGACCGGGTTTAGTATGCATCAACTTATCCCGCCGCATGTTTCGCAGATTATAGCCTCTACTACCATACGCCTGTCTTAAGAAATTCATGCATGGAGTTGGCGGCACGCCTCGCGTCACCCATGGCGAGTATTACCGTGGCGCCGCCGCGGACTATATCACCACCGGCAAAGACCCCCTTCTTGTTTGTCCTCCCCGTGTCCTGGTCGATTATGATAGTACCCCACTTTGTAATCCTCATATCCGGCGTAGAATCAGGCACCAGGGGATTGACGTCATTACCTACGCTTATGATGGCAATGTCGCACTCCAGGATGAACTCAGAGCCCTTAATCTCCACGGGACGCCGCCTGCCCGATTCATCGGGCTCGCCAAGCTCCATCTTTACGCATTCCACGGAAGTAAGTTTACCGTCGTGGTCACCGATGAAACGCTTCGGGTTGGTAAGGAGCTGGAACTTCAGCCCTTCTTCCTCACCGTGATGTATCTCTTCCTGTCTTGCAGGCATCTCTTCGCGTGAACGCCTGTATACGATGCTCACCTGCTCTGGGCCAAGACGAAGGGCCGTCCTCGCCGCGTCCATGGCCGTGTTGCCTGCCCCGAAAACGGCCATGTGCCTGCCAAGGAGTATGGGCGTATCATAATCTGGAAAGAGGTAGGCCTTCATAAGGTTCACCCTTGTGAGGTACTCGTTTGCGGAATAGACGCCTACGAGGTTCTCACCGGGAAGATTCATGAGTTTTGGTGCGCCGGCGCCAGTGCCGATAAAGACGGCCTCATAGCCGTCTTCAAAGAGCTCATCTATGGTCTCAGACTTGCCTACAACGGCATTAAGGCGCAGGTCCACGCCCATACGCTTGAGATAATCAACCTCTGCCTCCACAATCTTCTTGGGCAGACGGAACTCCGGGATTCCATAAACAAGAACCCCTCCCGGCGCGTGGAGGGCCTCGAAGACAGTAACCTTGTGGCCCTTCTTTATCATATCTCCGGCCACGGTAAGCCCGGCTGGCCCGCCCCCTACTACGGCGACTTTTTTCCCGGTAGAGGTGGGTATTACAGGCACGGCCACCTCGCTGTGGTCACGCTCGTAATCAGCGGCAAACCTCTCAAGCCTGCCAATGGCAACGGGCTCTCCTTTTTTGCCTACGATACAGACCCTCTCGCACTGGTCCTCCTGCGGACAGACTCTGCCGCAGACTGCCGGAAGACCATTGGTCTCCTTGAGCTTATGGGCGGCCTCGATAAAATTGCCCTCGGCGATGAGCCTTATAAACCAGGGAATATCTATATTAACGGGACATCCGCCGACACAGAGAGGTTTTTTACACTGTATACAGCGTTTGGCCTCTGCAATGGCCTGCTCGGGAGTATAACCGTAAGGCACCTCGTAAAAATTACGCACACGCTCTTCAGGGGGCTGCTCCGGCATAGGCGTCTTATGGGGTGAGAGTTTTTTCTTTTTATCCTTGGGATCCATATCCGCCTATCCCTCCTCGTAGCATCTCGGACCTTCGTGGTAGGCAAACTCCTCCATGGCAAGTTTCTCTTCCTTGAAGTACGTCCTGTTACGCTTTATAATCTCGTCAAAATCCACCTCGTGGCCATCAAACTCAGGGCCGTCAACACATACAAAACGGGTCTTATCTCCTACGGTGACCCTGCAGGCGCCGCACATCCCCGTGCCGTCAACCATAATAGGATTAAGGCTTACCAGGGTATGCACCTTAAAAGGCTCCGTAACCTTGCAGACTGCCCGCATCATGGGCAGGGGCCCCACGGCAAGCACCATGTCTACGGTGACGCCTTCATTGAGAAACTTTTTCAGCACATCCGTTACAAAACCATGATGACCGTATGACCCGTCATCAGTGGTCACATGAAGCTCATCGCTCACTTCCCTCATCTCATCTTCAAGGATAACAAGCCCCTGAGTCCTGGCGCCGATAATGGATACGATTTTATTGCCGCCGGCCTTCATTGCCTTTGCTATGGGCAGCACAGGGGCCGTGCCTATACCGCCGCCAACGCAGACCACGGTGCCGTACTTCTCAATATGAGTAGGATGCCCGAGGGGTCCAACGGCATCAAGCACAGAGTCGCCTTTGTTCATGCCGCAGAGCACCGATGTGGATTTACCCACTTCCTGCACAAGGATAGTTATGGTGCCGTCCTCGTCATCGGAATCCATGATGGTAAAAGGGACCCTCTCACCGTGCTCATCAGTGCGTATGATAACAAACTGACCGGCCTTTCGCTTTCTGGCTATACTCGGGGCCTTTATCTTGAAGATATAGACGCCGTGTGAAAGCTCTATCTTCTCCGTAATCTCATACATGAAGGGCTCCTTAACGTTTGACAGTATCAATAAGACATAGTTTTAACAGGTATTTTAACAAATTAAAGTAATGATGGCAATACCAAAAGACCGTGCCTGCTGAGGCTTTTGCCATAGCCTGCGCCTCTCTCCCCCGGAGTAGAACCTTACAAAGGAGCCGCTCCCATAACTACGTGGCTTCAGAGGAGCTCAAGGTCTATCCAGAACTCTTTATTGCCTTTGGCGCCTTTAATAACGGACTCAGTTATACCAAGGACCTTGAACCCCGAGGCCGCGGAAAAAGCCCTCATATCCTCCAGAACGCGTCCGTGCACCCCGGGGTCTCTTACCACACCGCCCTTTCCAACATCCGTTTTTGCCGCCTCGAACTGCGGTTTTATAAGGGCAAAGACTCTTCCGTGTTTTTTTAAGAAACCCTTCATAAGGGGAAGGACTTTTTTAAGGGATATAAAAGAGAGGTCCATAACGGCCATATCAACGCCTCCCCCGAGCTCAGCCGGGTCGAGGTGACGAATGTTCACACCTTCCAGAAGATGGACCCTCTCGTCTCCCCGAAGCCGCCAGTCAATAATACCCACCCCAACATCAACGGCATGCACAAGAATGGCTCCGCGCTGAAGAAGGCAGTCCGTAAACCCGCCTGTAGACGAGCCCACATCAATGGCCGTAAGCCCCTGCGGTGAAAAGCCCGAGGCATGGAGAATGCCGGCTAATTTCTGCCCGCCGCGGCCCACATAGGGGGCTTTTTCCTTTATGGTTATCTCGGAGTCAGAGGCAACGGCGTGCCCGGCCTTGTCAACGACGCGGCCCTTCACAGAGACGCTTCCAGACATGATTAGGGCGCGGGCCAGAAGAATGGTCTCGGCAAGACCACGGTTGTAGACCGCCTCATCAAGCCTCATCTTCTTATTTTTTTTTACCGCAGGTCCAGAGGTCATCTTGGATAATATTTGGTCAACTTATCAACATGAAAAAAACGCAGGTTCAAGAGAGTGGTATCAGGGCGGGTCTGGTTCTATTTAATAGAGAGTGACTTGACGATTACCACTTGGCCCGGGAGGCGCTCAGTTGGCTACCACCCTGGGCTTTATCTCAGTGCTTAGAAAATCCCTTACTGAATCTTCTATGCCCCCCGGGTCAAGTCCAAGCTGAGCCCGGAGCTCTTCCTGTGAACCCTGCTCAACAAAGTCATCAGGTACACCTATCCTCCTCACCGGACAATCAATGGCCCTTTCCTCAAGGAGCTCAAGAACAGCGCTCCCAAAACCGCCCTGCAAAGACCCTTCCTCAAGGGTTACAATCCTGCCCGTGCTTCCAGCGAGCCTCGTGATAAGTGACTCATCAAGGGGTTTAACGAAGCGAGCGTTGACGACTCCGGCCTTTATGCCGCTCTTTTCAAGACCACGGGCCGCCATAAGGGCAGGTCCCACCATGGAGCCAAGGGCAAGGAGCGTAACGTCAGAGCCCTCAACGAGGACCTCTGCCGTACCTGGTTTTATATAAGAAAATTTATCTCTCTTATAACCATTGGTAACCGTGCCCCTGGGGTATCTAATGGCTACGGGAGCAGAGTATTTGACGGCCGAGGACATAAGGTCCCTTAGTTCATTACCGTCTTTTGGCGCCGCCATTATGAGGTTAGGCAGGCTCCTGAGGAATGAGATATCAAAGGTCCCGTGATGGGTGGGCCCGTCGGCGCCTACAAGACCGGCGCGGTCAAGGGCCATAATGACGTGGAGGTTCTGCAGGCAGACATCGTGACAGACCTCATCAAAGGCCCTCTGTAAGAAGGTTGAGTAGATGGCCGTCACCGGGATATAACCCTCTCTGGCAAGGCCCGCGGCAAAGGTCAGGGCGTGCTGTTCGGCGATGCCAACATCAAAGAACCTCTCGGGAAAACGTGACTGAAACTCAGTTAGCCCAGTCCCGCCTGGCATGGCCGCCGTAATGGCAAGGATCTTTTCATTTTTTTCAGCTAGATCGAGGATTGCCTCGCTGAAGACCTTAGTATAGGTGGTGGTGCCGCTCTCTGGGACCGCTCCGCTCTGCGAGTCAAAGGCGCCCACACCGTGAAACTTTGAAGGCTCCAGCTCGGCGGGCCCGTAACCCTTGCCCTTCTTTGTAAGGACGTGTACAAGGACCGGTCCCTTAAGATCCTTTACTCCTCGCAGGGTATTAAGAAGAAGCCCCATGTCGTGTCCGTCTATGGGACCGAGATAATTAAAGCCCAGACCCTCAAAGAGCATGCCCGGCGTAAGAAAGGTGATGAGAGAATCCTCGGCCCTCTTGGCTATGCCCATGAGGCGGCCGCCTATCTTGGGGATGGACTCTATAAACCCCTCTATCTCCTGCTTGACTTTCTGTGCGAATTGCCCTGTAATCTTACGGCTGAGAAAGGATGAGAGGGCGCCTACGTTCCGGGAGATGCTCATCTCGTTGTCGTTCAGTATGACGACGAGGTCCTTTTTAAGATGACCGGCCTGATTAAGCCCCTCAAAGGCAAGCCCCGCCGTAAGAGAACCGTCACCGATAACGGCGATGACTTTATTGGAACCACCTGAGAGGTCACGGGCCGCAGCCATGCCAAGGGCCGCCGAGATGGAGGTGGAGGAATGCCCCACGCCAAAGGCGTCGTACTCGCTCTCGGAAATCTTTGGAAAACCGCTTATGCCGCCATGGGTGCGGAGGGTGTGAAAACGGTCACGGCGGCCCGTGAGTATCTTATGGGCGTAGGCCTGATGCCCAACGTCCCAGACTATCCTGTCCCGTGGGGTATCATAGACATAGTGCAGGGCCACGGCAAGATCCACGGCGCCGAGGCTCGAGGCAAGGTGCCCTCCCGTGGAGGAAACAACCTCCACGATAAGTTGACGCACCTCTTCGGCAAGGCTCTTGAGCTCATCGCTGTCAAGCCCCTTCATGTCCTCCGGCGATGCAATCCTATCGAGTAACCCGCTCATATTTCGTGCTCCCACAAGGGCTAATTCCTTCTGGATAATATGTAAGAAGATATCTGCCGTAAAGGTTCAGCTTTATCCCCAAAACCCTCGAGGGCTTTGATTGCCGATTCCACAAGTTCATCTCCTCGGGCCTTTGATTCCACAAGACCCAGCAGCGATGGATAAGTGGCCTTACCCTTCTCAGCATCGCCGCCAACGGGTTTACCCATCTCATCAGGAGAACCCTCTACATCAAGTATATCGTCATGTATCTGAAAGGCAAGCCCCGATGCCTCGGCGTAGGCTGTAAGGGCCTCTAACTCCGCATCCGTGGCCCCTCCAAGTATGGCCCCGCTCCTTACGGAGGCGAGAATAAGCCGACCTGTTTTATGGGTATGTATGTACTCAAGCTCCGGAAAGGAGATATCCTTTCCCTCAGACTCTATATCCACGACCTGGCCGCCTATCATCCCGGCGTGACCCGCCCCTGCTGCAACCTCGCCTATGACCCTTATCAAGGCACTGGCATGAGAGACAGGGGACTCTGCTATGAGCTCAAAGGCCAATGTAAGAAGCGCGTCTCCGGCCAGTATGGCCATGGCCTCGCCGTACTCTCTATGACAGGTGGGCCTGCCTCTTCGAAGATCATCATTGTCCAGAGCAGGCAGGTCATCATGGATGAGCGAATACGTATGGATACACTCAATGGCGCATGCCGTGTTCACGGCTGCATCGATATCACCGCCAACGGCCTCTGCCGAGGCCAGAGTAAGCACAGGCCGGAGGCGTTTGCCTCCGGCAAAAAGGCTGTAACGCATAGCCTCGTTAAGGACCCTTGTATGACCCGTCTTGTGGGGGATTAGCCTCTCAAGCACCCCCTCAATAAAGGCCTTTTTTATCTCTAAATATTCTTTAAGGTCGAATGGTTCCATCTTGAAAATAATATAACAGAGTATAAACTAAAACACAAGAATCCCTGTCTCTCGTCATAAGGACAAAGAGGCAAAAAAAAAGACCCCTTTTTACTCAAGAAGCAAAAAGGGGTCTCTCGTTAAGTGTAATGTAGGGGCCGGCCTTAAAGCCTGCTTACGTTTGAGGCCTGCGGGCCCTTTGGACCCTCTGTAACCTCGAACTCCACGTCATCACCTTCGTTAAGGGTCTTGAAGCCTTCGCCCTGAATCTCAGAGTAATGGACAAAAACATCATCACCTGACTCCTGCTGGATAAAACCGAAGCCCTTGGTCTCATTAAACCACTTCACTTTTCCTTGCGCCATCTCACTCCTCCTCCTTGTGCCGGCCTTTTTCCTGTCTCGGCCATTTACCTTGTAGCGGTCCTCTTTGCGCAAAATAAAAAAGGCCATAGGATCTATTGAAAATCATCCAAAGCCTTTACAAGATCAAAGTCGCAAAAAGATACCCCGTTTAAAAAATTGTTTAATACTAACAGACCAGTTCAAGGGTGTCAAGTACTTTTTCTATTTAAGAAGCTCCGATACAGGCACCACCTCTATCCCCTCTTCCTTGAGCAAGGGAAGCACCTTCTTCAAAGCCGCCAGCGTCTCCGGATAGGGGTGCCCTATGCCGATGGCAGTTCCTCTTTTACGGGCGATATTGACAAGGGTCTTTATCTGACCGTCTATATAGAGAACGTCCCGTTCGTTATCAAGGAATACGTCTCTCGTGGCATGGGGTATGCCGGTTTCCGTGGCAAGCCTTGTGCCAATGGAAGCGGAGGTAGTGCGGCTGTCCACAAAGAAGAGTCCCCTCTCCTTTAGTATGGTAAAGACTTTCCTCATGGCAGGCTCATCCTCGGTAAACCTTGAACCCATGTGGTTGTTGGTCCCTATGGCCTCGGGGACAAACTCGAGGTCTTCCATAACTGTCTTCCTGATAAGGGGCTCGGCCATCTCAGTGAGCACTACGCCGGGGCCGGGATGGTTCACCACGCGGTTCTTTGGTTCCATGGGAAGGTGCAGAAGCACGTCACGGCCGCTCATGGCGGCAATCCGTGAGACCTCGCGCGAATGCTTCAAGCGTGGCAGGACCGATATGGTAATCGGTAGCTCAAGGCTCAGTATCTCTTTAAGACTACTGAGGTTTCCGCCCATATCATCTATGAGAATAGCTACCCTGGCAACAGGGAGACTCACCTTTTCAGGTGGTAGAGGCATGGTCTCAAGGGGTTCTTTTTTTTCAAGAGAGGCGGTGGAAGGAGGCGCCACAGGCGCCATGGTTCCGTATTTCAAGACTAAAAAGGCCGCGGCAAAACCAAGGATAAAACCTGTGAGAATTAAAGCCCAGCTAAAGGAGGCGCCAGATTTACGCCCCCCTTTTTTTCTTTTTTTTCCCACAGGGCCTACCCTTCTTGAAGTTTATTACCGGACACGGGGCTAACCGGCCTTTTTAATGTCCAGGCTGGCGCCTTTAAGGCTCTTGAATATATACCAGCTCTTCAGGTACTCCAGCGCCCTCTCAAGCTGGATATCCTCTCCCTCTACCTTACTGGTCTTCGACTCTATGATGTGGATCTTCTTATCCTTCTTCTTCTCCTCCTCGCTTCCCTCTGCCGCAAGGTGACGCGTAAGGTCCTTTTCTTTAAGGTACCTCCTCTTATCTCCTGCGCCAACTACTATATCAGGCTCAATACCCTTTGCCTGAATGGACCTGCCCGAGGGTGTATAGTACTTGGCCGTAGTAAGCCTCAGGGCGGAACCATCGGCAAGAGGGACAATGGTCTGCACGGAACCCTTTCCAAAGGTGCTTACACCGAGGACAACTGCCCTCTTGTGGTCCTGAAGCGCGCCGGCCACAATCTCCGAGGCGCTGGCGCTCCCGCCATTAACGAGTACAATAATGGGGTAATCGGGCTGAGTGCCCTTTGCATCGGCCTTGAAGACCATATTCTGCTCACCGCCCCTGCCCTTTGTATAGACTATGAGTCCCTTTTTCAGGAAAAAGTCGGATACGGCAACAGCTTCCTGGAGTAGCCCGCCGGGGTTATTTCTAAGATCCAGTATGAGTCCCCTGAGCTCGCCTTTTTTCGGCTTTATCTTAACAAGGGCTTTTCTGAGATCACTGGAGGTATTTTTCTGAAACTGCGCGATGCGTATATAGCCGATATTATCTTCCTTGGTCTTGAACTTAACGCTCTTTACCTTGATAATATCCCGTTTGATGGTAAAGGCCCTGGGTTTTTCAAACCCTTCTCTCATGATGTATATGGTGACCTCCTCGCCCTTTGGCCCCCGCATGAGCCTAACGGCGTCATCAAGGCTCATATCATGGGTGGAAGTCTTCTCTATCTTTACAATCTTGTCGTTGGCCTTGATGCCGGCCTTCCAGGCCGGTGTATCTTCAATAGGGGCTATTACCGTAAGCACCTTATTCTTAATGCCAATCTGTATGCCTACCCCGCCGAAAACCCCCTTTGTATCAATCTTCATCTCCTTATACTCATCGGGGTTCATAAAACTTGAGTGGGGGTCCAGTCTGCTCAGCATGCCCTTTATGGCGTTATATATGAGTTCCTTTGTCTCTTTTTCTTCCGTATAATCGCGTTGAACAAGACTGAGAACATCAGAAAATATCTTAAGGCCCTCGTAAGTGTCTGCAGGGACAGAGACGGTCTTTGCGGAAAAGGTTATCGTGGCGATGCCAAGAACCATAACCGCCGCTACAACCCCGGCTATAAGCCCGCGGAATTTAAAAATCCTCTTCATATACCTACTCCTCCATTTATTTGACATTTCGCCATTTAAGGTCCCTGTACTGCTTAAACTCTATTATCTACTTTGAAACCAGCCACTTCACAGGGTCCTGGGGCACACCTTTCTTACGTATCTCAAAATAGAGCCCCGCCTCGCTGTATGGCCCCGTATCTCCCACAAGGGCCACGGCTTCGCCTTTTGCCACCCTCTCGCCACGGCCCTTTAAGACCTTGTCAAGGTAGGCAAAGAGGGTATAAAAGCCGCCCCCGTGGTCAAGTATGACCAGTTGGCCGTAACCCTTCAGCCACCCTGTATAGATAACACGCCCATCGTATACGCTCTTTACGCGCCTCCCAACAGGAGCGCTGATTATTATACCCTTATTAAAGGTAATTGTCTTGAATTTTGGATGCCTCACTTTGCCGTAACGGGATTTGATGGGGCCTGAAACGGGCTTGATAAGCTTTCCCTTCATTGCCCCAAAGCCGCTGTAGGACTGTCCGGCTTCCTCATCAAGCTTTGTTATAATCCCTGATAGCTCTTTTGCCGCCTCTTCGAGCTCCTTTAATACCTTGAGCCCCCTGTCTTTTTCTCTCCTTACCTCTGTAAGCAGCGCTACCTTATCACCTTTTAGACGCTTTTGCTCGGCCTTCTTGGAAATAAGCTTTTTAGTGGCCCTCTCAAGGCCTGCTTTAAGGCTCTGAAGCTTCTTTTTCTCTGCCAGGCTTGCACTGAGCTTTGTCTCATAATCAGAGAGAATAGCAGAGTCATAATCCGTAATAACGGTCATGTACTTATGCCGTCTCGCCATGTCAATGGGGTCGCGGGCCCCCGGCGAAAAGGCCATATTAAGTATCTCACCGCTACGCATCTTATACATTGCCCGGAGCCTCTCGGCAATTGCCCCGCGCTGAGCATCAGTCTCTTTCTGAAGAGCCTTTACTCTCTTACCTGTGGCTCTTATCTTCTTCTCAAGCTTTCTCTTCGAGTTCTTTAAATCTGTAAACTCCTTGCCTGTCTTTGAAATCTTTTTGTTCAGACCATTTATGGTAAGGAGGATAGAGCTCTCTTGCCTTAAAATTTTTCTGACCTTGTGCCGCTCTTCACCAAGCTTTTTCTTTACATCGGCAAGTTTCTTACTCTCTTCATCGAACTTTTCGCCAAACACAGGCGAGGTGACAAAAACAAAAAGAGCCGCCATAAGGAGCGTAAATACCTTTCCTTCTCTCCTGCGCCTCATGTCCTTAAGAACCTGCCAGTTGAGATGATACTGCCGATGGCCCCGGTAAGAGTGCCTATAACAGTTGTGAGGACGAAAATTACAAGCGCTGATACAGGCATATCGAGTACAAAGGCTAGATAGTCAGGGACATTATATCTCAGAAGCAATAGTACCGCAAAGACTATAAATGAGGCAAGCACACCGCCTACGGCGCCCTCGATAAGGCCCTCAATAAGAAAGGGCAGGCTGATAAAAGTGTCCGAGGCGCCAACCAGCCTCAGGACCTCAATCTCCTCACGCCTCGCGTATACCGTGAGCCTTATGGTATTGGTTATGACAAATATTGCCGCGGCGCCGAGCACCGACCCGATAATAACGGCCGTTAGTTCAAAAAACCTGAAAACACCGTAAAACTTCCGTGCCCACTCCTGGCTGTACTGCATCTCATCCACCCATGGCAGCGACTTTATTCGATTTACCACCTTGAGTATCTGGTCCGCGTCCATGGACTCACCACGCAGCCTTACCTCAAAAGAAGCCGGCAGTATGCCCTTGTCCATGCCCTCGAGGATACCGGAGTGTCCTTTTAGCCCCTTTTCGAGCTCCTTCATGGCCTCTGCCTTTGAGACAAAGCGCGCCCCCGCAACACCCTTGATCTTTACAAGCTGGCTCTGCAGTCCCTTAATATCGCTTGTAGGGGTGGAGTCCTTTATATAGGCTATGGCATAGGTCTTATCCCCCCAGGAGTTGAAGAGAGAACCGAGGTTCATAAAGACTATTAAGAAAAAGCAACAGATGGCAAGAGAAAGAGCAAGTGTAACTGAGGTGAGGATACTCGTGGCCAGGTTTCCCCTGATGGCCAGAAGGGCATCGGAGAGGAAAAAACGAAGATTCTGGGCGCCAAGGCTCATGAGACCAACCTTCCCGAGTCCAGCCTGATGGTCCTGCTGCCAAACTTCCTGACTATCTCCATGTCGTGACTGGCTATGACCACCGTAGTGCCTCTGTTGTTTACTTCCCTGAAGAGCTCTATGGTCTCCAGGCTCAACTTATGGTCCAGGTTTCCCGTGGGCTCATCGGCAAGTATTATAGTGGGCTCCTTCACAAGGGCCCTTGCAATGGCCACACGCTGCTGTTCGCCGCCGGAGAGTGATAGAGGCTTAAAGTTAATCCTGTGCTGCAGTTTCAGGTAGCTCAGTATCCTTAATACCCTGTTCTTAATCTCCCTCTTGCCCACACCCATGACAACAAGGGATATGGCCACGTTATCAAAGACAGTCTTGCCGGGAAGGAGCTTGAAGTCCTGAAAGACAAAACCCATACTCCTTCTAAGCGTGGGTATCTCCTTGCGTGGTATCCTTGAGTAATTCCTGCCGTCGATTATTATCTGGCCGTCAGTAGGGTTTTCCGCACCGAACATGACCTTGAGAAGGGTGGATTTCCCCGCTCCGCTGGCTCCTGTTACGAATATAAACTCTCCTTTATCTATCTTCAGCGTAACATCCCTGAGAGCCATGGTGTCTTTGCCAAAGGACTTTGAGACATGAAAGAGGTTTATCATAAGGGAAGCGGCCTCATCTGCAGAGGGAGGAGTTTTTTGAGATTAAATCAGGTTAAACAGAAGGGTGTCCTGTTACTTAAAGCTATTTGTTTTTTAATGTCTTAGACAGACAATATTATCCCAGTTGCGTTTTTTTTTGTCAAGGTCTAATAGAATCAAGGCTGCAAGCGCATGGATGGAGAGGAGAGGGAGTAAAAAAACAGAAGGGGCAACCCTCTGGCAGCCCCTTCTGATCAAAAAAATGGCGGGGCCGACGGGACTCGAACCCGCGCCCTCTGGCTTGACAGGCCA
>JBHHUW010000033.1:0-15615 GCA_046753945.1 Thermodesulfobacteriota bacterium | reverse complement strand
TTGTGAAGGGTTGTGATAACCCTTAAGACACGAGAAGAAATTGAGTTGATGCGCGCGGCCAATGTTATGGTGGCCGAGATCCTTGAGATACTGAGGGGGCTCGTAAGACCCGGCATTAACACCATGGCGCTTGAGCAAAGGGCCGAGGAAGAGACGAGGAAAAGAGGCGTTAAGGCGGCCTTCAAGGGGTATTACGGCTTTCCCTGGTGTCTCTGCGCTTCACTGAATAACGTAGTTGTACACGGCATGCCCTCGGAGGATACAGTCCTTAAAGAAGGCGATATCCTGGGCATGGACTTTGGTGTGTTGTACAAGGGGTTTTACGGCGATTCGGCGATAACAGTGCCCGTTGGAGAGATATCAGTACCAGCGCGCCGTCTCCTGGATGTAACGGCAGCCTCTCTTGAACGCGCCATAGAGGCGGCAAGACCGGATAAGACCCTCGGCGATATTGCCGCAGCTGTTCAGGGTTATGTAGAGGCAGAAGGGTTTTCCGTAGTAAGGGATTTTGTGGGACACGGCATAGGGAAAGAACTTCACGAGCCTCCGCAGGTTCCAAATTTTGGCAGGGCCGGTAGTGGTCTCAGGTTAGAACCCGGCATGGTCCTGGCCATAGAGCCCATGATAAACCAGGGCGGGTATAAGACACGCGTCCTTGAGGACGGCTGGACGGCCGTTACCGTTGACGGCGCTCTCTCGGCGCATTTTGAGCACACTGTAGCCATTACAGAGGATGGTCCATATGTCCTCAGCAGGCTATAGCGGATAGACATACAAGGTAGTCCCAGGAGAAAGTAGGCCCATGGCAAAAGAAGAGGCCATACAGGTAGAGGGAACCGTTGTTGAGACATTGCCCAACGCCATGTTCAGGGTGGAGTTGGAAAATGGCCACAAGATCCTCGCACATGTCTCCGGTAAGATGAGGATGCATTTTATAAAGATACTTCCCGGCGACAAGGTCACCGTTGAACTATCGCCCTACGACCTCACAAGGGGCCGTATAACATACAGAGGCAGATAAGGGGCCTGTATGGTGGCGGAGTTATCTGGAGAGCGGTAGGTCTTCAGGGTGTATTTAAGGTCTTATTGATGGTGAGGATGGGGCTGAGAGGGGATTGAGGTTTTTGCAGACTGCCTGCTATTGATGTTTATAGTGATTCTGCGGCTATTATTTAGTCGATAACGATTTAAGTCTTAGAGGATATTATGAAGGTAAGAAGCTCGGTAAAAAAGATGTGCCCCAAGTGTAAGATAATAAAACGTCACGGCGTTGTAAGGGTTGTCTGCGATAATCCGAAACACAAGCAGAGGCAGGGATAAGCAAGACTGCTCTCAGAGCCGCTAATTATTATATATAAGGACAGCCGCTCCTGCCGGGGCGGGGACCAAAACCCCTTTTTGGGGATGAAACCAGAGAGACAAAGGAGTTGAAGTTGGCAAGGATATCCGGGGTAGATTTGCCCAAGAACAAAAGGATAGATATCGCACTAACGCGCATATTCGGCATCGGCAAAACCTCAGCCAATAAGATACTCGATGCCTCCGGCGTGGACCCTGCGGTCAAGACGGCGGACCTTAACGAGGCAGAGGTGGCTTCTCTTAGAAAAGTGATAGACAGTGATTACAAGGTAGAGGGAGATCTGCGCAAAGAGGTCTCCATGAATATAAAGATGCTAATGGATATAGGTTGCTACCGTGGGTTAAGGCACAGGAAGGGCCTTCCCGTCAGGGGGCAGAGGTCCAGCACTAACGCCCGGACAAGAAAGGGCCCCAGAAAAGGCGCTGTCTCCGTAAAGAGGGCTAAATAATGGCAAAGGCAAAAAAAGTAAAAAGAACGGTAAGCAAGGGTGTGGCCCATATCAAATCCACCTTCAATAATACCATTATCACTATAACCGACCCCACGGGCAATGTTATAGCCTGGTCGAGTTGCGGTGCGCATGGTTTTAAGGGATCGAGAAAAGGTACGCCATTCGCCGCTCAGATAGCGGCTACTGCCGTAGCGAAAGAAGCGATGAACTGCGGAATGAAGTCCATAGACGTATATATAAACGGGCCCGGTTCGGGCAGAGAGGCCGCCCTGCGAGCCCTGCAGGCCGCGGGTTTTTCCGTCTCCCTTATCAGGGATGTTACCCCGTTGCCACATAATGGCTGCAGGCCTCCAAAGAGGCGCCGCGTTTAATCTTATTAAATGCAGAGGCCGCCGCGTTTTTCATGAGGGCCCTGGCAGTAAGTCTTTAACGGTAAGGTTCAACAAAGGGAGGAAGATATAAATTGGCTAGATACATCGGCGCTATGTGTAAGCGTTGCCGGCGCGAAGGAATGAAGCTTTTTCTTAAATCCGAGAGGTGTTATACGGATAAGTGCTCCTTTGAGCGCAGAAACTACCCCCCCGGCCAGCACGGTCAGGGCCGAGGCAAGACATCTGAGTATGCCCTGCAGCTTCGTGAAAAACAGAAGGTGAAACGCGTATACGGGCTTCTTGAAGGCCAGTTCAAGAGGACTTTTAAGAACGCGGAGAAGAAAAAGGGCGTCACAGGCGGCAACCTTATCTCCCTTCTTGAGAGAAGGCTCGATAATACCGTATTCAGGCTCGGTTTTGCCGGCAACAGGGGTGAGGCCCGCATCATGGTCACTCACGGCTGGTTCCGTGTAAACGGCAGAAAGGTCAATATCCCTTCTTATATACTAAGGGCCGATGACGTTGTGGAACTTAGCGAAAAGAAAAAGAAAAATCTGAAGATGGAAGTAAACTTCAAGACAATGGAGAGGCGTGGCCTTCCGGAATGGCTCACCCTTGATAAAGAGCTTAAAAAGGGCCAGCTTCTGCGGCTCCCCACAAGAGATGATGTGACGCTGCCTATTAATGAGCTTCTCATTGTGGAGCTTTACTCAAAATAATTTGCTCGTACCGGCCGTGAGGTTCTGCCTCGGGCCCGGGTGAGGAAACATCAACGTTTTTTAAATGTGAGGGCACAATGCAAAAGAACTGGCGCGAACTTGTTAGGCCTAAAAGGATTGAGGTCGATAAGGAGACGCTTACCGGCACTTACGGCAAATTTGTGGCGGAACCCCTTGAGAGGGGGTTCGGTGTTACCCTTGGGAACTCCCTGAGAAGAATT
This sequence comes from Thermodesulfobacteriota bacterium, assembly GCA_046753945.1. GTDB lineage: Bacteria > Desulfobacterota > GWC2-55-46 > GWC2-55-46 > JADFVP01 > JAJRZX01. Next base: position 12,493 of record JBHHUW010000033.1, on the reverse strand, counting down.
ATGCTCTCTTCACTGCACGGCGCCGCTATTACAGCAGTAAAATTCGACGGGGTGCTTCATGAGTTTTCCACCATCCCCGATGTTCAGGAAGATGTCTCTGACATTATTCTTAATCTGAAGGCCGTTAAGTTCAAGATGTACGGAGAAGGTCCCAAGACTGTGAGGCTTGAGGCCAGCGGCGAGACAGACCTGAAGGCCGGAGATATCGTCTGCGATCCTTCCATTGAGGTCCTGAACCCGGAGCAGCACATAGCCTTTGTCTCAAAAGAAGGCAGTCTCTCCTGTGACCTTACTGTAAACTCCGGCACTGGCTATCAGCCCTCGGAGCGCAATAAATCAACAGACACCCCTATTGGCACAATACAGATAGACGCGTTATTTCAACCGGTTTCGCGCGCCAACTTTAATGTGACCCAGGCAAGGGTGGGGCAGAGGACAGATTACGACAAGCTTACCCTTGAGGTCTGGACAACAGGCGCTCTGGAGCCTCAGGAGACAGTGGCCATAGCTGCCAAGATTCTGAAGGACCAGATGACTGTCTTTATAAACTTTCAGGAGGAAGATGAGGACGTTGTGGAGGCAGTGGCTGAGAAGCCTGTCTTCAATGAGAACCTCTTTAAGACAGTTGAAGAGCTCGAGCTCTCCGTCAGGTCTGCAAATTGCCTTAAGAACGCCGATATAAAGTACATTGGAGAGATGGTTCAGAAGACCGAGCAGGAGATGCTTCGGACAAAGAATTTTGGCAGGAAATCTCTCAATGAGATAAAAGAGATACTCCGGACCATGAGCCTTGATTTCGGAATGCAGATAGAAGGTTTCCTTAATCGCAAGGAGCTTGACGAACTTCATCTGGAGCAGAAGGAAACTGTTTAGGGGATAGGATATGAGACATAATAAAGACGATAAGAGGTTCTCAAGAGATGGCGGTCATCTTCGGTGCATGATGTCCAATATGACCAACTCACTCATACTTAATGGCAGGATTAAGACCACTACACCCAAGGCCAAGCTCCTGAGGCGCTATGTGGAGAGGATGATAACCCTTGGAAAGAGCGGCAGTCTCCCGGCGAGACGGCGCGCCATGGCCTTCCTTAGAGACAAGACTATGGTTACGAGGCTTTTTTCCGAGATAGCCCCAAGGTACGCTGAGCGCAATGGTGGCTACACGAGGATAATGAAGACCGGTTTCAGGGCCGGTGACTGCGCCTCTGTATCCATAATAGAGCTTGTAGAGGCCGATTCCGATAAGGCCGCAACGCCGAGCAGAAGCCGCCGGGTGGCTGGTTCAAGAAGAAAACCTGCGGCTGCCAGGAAGGCTGCCCCTGCGGATAAGACAAAGGCCGTGGCAGGCAAAAAGAAAGAAGCGGGCACTAAAAAAGCGGCTGCAACAACGAAGAAGGCCGCCACGGCCAAAAAGGCAGAGGGCGAGACAAAGAAGGCCCCTTCTAAGAAGGCTGCCACAACGAAGAAGGCCGCAGAGCCAAAGGCTCCGGCTAAGAAGGCCGCCCCGAAGAAAGCCGCTGAGCCAAAGGCTCCGGCCAAGAAGGCGGCTCCAAAAAAGGCCGCGCCTGCAAAAAAGACAGATAAAGAGGGCTAACGAACTCTTATATTATCAGTGGATAGAATGTAAAAAGACGAAGGCGAAGGTTAAAAAACCTTCGCCTTTTTTTGTGCTGGAGGCTTAGCCGCTACGCTCCAAGCTCAATAAGTTTTCTGTCAGGATAGGCATAATAGAATGTCTTGTCAAAGGGGCTAATGATTCCACTTGGATCAAATTCAGATGGGACAGAGAACATTTGCGAAGGCCTTGAATTAAAGCTAATGATAACAAGCCAGTTTTCGGGTGTCACTCTCTGGTATTCAAACAGCTTTTTTGCTTTTTCTTTGATACGTGTTTGCAAGACTTGAATCGTTAGAGGCGCTACCCATCCGGCACGTGCAACGCCCCAATGCGCCATTTCGTAGCTTGGAACCCCCAGTGCATGAATAAATGAGATTTCTTCTGGCAGCAGTGACTCTTCAAAGACTTCTGGGTATAAATTAACGACTTGCCATAAGCCCAAGTTCAAACCACGTACTAACGATGACAGCCTCTCAGACAAATTGCTTCTGTAAAGGGCACTAATATTGGCATTGGCTGACGGAGAAAAACAAATCGAGACATGTGCGGGCGGCGCTGAGGATTCTTGATAAAGATGCTGAGCGTGCGCGACAATCTTGTCGGTAATTGATTCTATCGCCTGTCGAGGATTGGTTCTTGTTTCGTGAGAAATGAAGAGTTCGGTTATCTCAATACCTACTTCTGTACCATTAAAACAAACGATAAAATCAGGGGATTCTCTTTCTGCGATGATTTGTGCTTGTAACCCTAAGGTTTCCAAGAAGTTATCAAGTAGATAACGCTCGCGTTGCTTTTTTGGGTCTGACGTGCTCATGCTTGATATGTTTATAATTATATCTTATTGTGATTTTCTCTCTGCCCTATCAGGCAACGGCAACGCCGTCACGTGATTTATTCTTAACCTTATACATGGCGTTATCGGCAAGATTCAGTAGATCTGTCTTGTCTTTTGTGTCTCTTGGGTAGGAGGCCACGCCAAAACTGGCCGTGAGCTTGTGGTTTATGCCTTCATCCTCTAAGAAGCAGTGTCCTTTAATGGCGTTTCTAAGTTTCTTGGCCACAATCCTCGCGTTCCTCTTAGTTGTCTCGGGCATGAGTACGATAAATTCGTCACCACCGTACCTGAAGGCCATGTCAATGGTCCTTATACTGCCTTTTAGGAGCATGGCCACCTCTTTCAGGACTTTACTTCCGCAGAGGTGTCCGTAATCGTCATTTACGACCTTGAAGTAGTCAAGGTCTATGAAGATCATGGAAAGCGAGTATTTGAACCTTCGCGCCCGTTCTATTTCGTTCTCAAGGCAGCTGTGCAGATGCCTTGAGTTATAGAGGTCGGTAAGGTCATCGGTTATGGTAAGTTCGTGTATCTTCTTAAAATATAAAGCGTTCTCAATGGCAATGGCGCTGTATCCGGCAAGGGCGCTTAGCAGAAGGAGGTCTTCCTCTGTAAATTCCTTTGTCTTATGGCTGTTAATGAGCTCTATTACGCCGAGGCACCTGTCCTTTGCCACAAGAGGCACGCATATTATGGAGCGCGTCTTGTAACGTGTTATCATATCAACGCGGTTGCTGAACCTTTCATCATTGCTGACATCGGTAATTAGGAGCGGTTTTTTCTCCCTTGCCACCCATCCGGCCACGCCCTCTCCGGCCTTTATGGTCATGCCCTTTAGTTTTGTAGAGCCCCGTCCTACGGCTATCTCAAAGCGCAGGTCTCCGGTCTCTTCATCTACGAGCAGGAGTGACCAGTTCCCGGGGTGCAGGAGATGGCGGATTTTTTTCATGACCATCTTGAGTATCTCTCCAAGGTCAATGGAGGAGGTGACGGTCTTGCCTATCTCGCTGAATGTGAGGAGCTGGCTTATACGGCGGGATTTCTCATTATTATCTATATCTGCTTTTTTATTCATGGAAACTGTTTTTTTTATTAAATATAATACTGAGTTATAACTTATCGGCAGGTAAAAATCAACCACTTTCAAGTGCCAGGTCTCTTGGGATGCAGTAAAATAACTCTTGAAGTAAGTTTTTAATATTGTTATTATAAATTGTTAAGCGTCAAGGAATATCGTCCACCAGTCTCTGGTGCGGGCCCATGAAAGGGCCGTCCTGCATACTATATGCGGTGCTATGATTACAGGCTGTTATTTGATATATGGACGCCTTTGGAGATGGGGCTTATGTAATTGATGGCCCCGGTCCCTTGAGATAGTAACTCATAAGGGAGATAGGACGGCGTTAATGCGCCTCCATCTATGGTTATTCAGATTATAACACGTTGCTTAATATAATAATTGTTGGAGGAGTTCAAGATGAAGGAAGGAATTCACCCCGCCTACGAGATGACTGATGTCCATTGCATCTGTGGCAACAGGATACAGACCCGCTCTACGAAGAAGGATATTGCCGTGGAGATATGTTCGTCTTGTCATCCTTTTTACACTGGCACACAGAAGCTGGTGGATACGGCCGGTAAGGTGGAAAAGTTCATGAATAGATACAGGAAGAAAGACGCCTGAGAGGGGGGACGCTCTTTTTGAAAGTGACCTTGCTCGCCTCAACGCCTGAGCCTGAGAAGACGGTAGCCCTGGCGGCGCGGCTCTGTTACTCCGATGCCGCTATAAGAGAGCTTGAGGAAAAGATAAAGAACCTCTCGCTGGAGAAGTTTCTCGGTAAGATACTTAAGATGGGGCATCTCTCTGTCCTTGAGCACGCCTCTTTTACCTTTGGCGTTGACGGTATCTCGAGGGTCACTTCTCATCAGTTGGTGCGTCACCGCCTTGCCTCGTACTCTCAGCAGAGCCAGCGTTATGTGAAATTCTCTAACCCCGAGTACGTTATCCCCGATACTATCGCAGGTGTGGAGGAGAAGCGGGCGCGTTTTGCCGGGGCCGTAGACGCCCTCTTTAGTCTCTATAAAGAACTCGTGGACTCCGGCATTCCAGCCGAAGATGCACGTTTTCTTCTTCCTAACGCCGCCTGCACGAGAATAATCCTCACTATGAACGCTCGTGAGCTCCTTCATTTTTTCAAGCTCCGCTGCTGCGAGCGTGCTCAGTGGGAGATAAGGGAGATGGCCACTTCCATGCTCGTTCTCGCCCGTAATGAGGCCCCCTTTATCTTCAGGGACTCGGGACCGGCCTGTGTCACAGGCCCCTGCAGCGAGGGTGAGATGACCTGTGGAAAACCTGCGGAGATAAGGGCGAAGTTCAAGGCCCTCTAAGAAGCCGGCCCGTAAATCATTTTAAACCCCTTTACTGGATTTTACACTACCTCTTCAGGGGCATTCGAGCCTCCTGTCTTGGATTTATACTGCGGTGAGGCGCTTCGTTAGATAGGGTATGTCATGATATTCAGAAAACGTCTCCAGGGTATAGTGAAGAGATATGGTGAGCTCGCCGAGCTTCTCGCCTCTCCTGACGTCGTATCTGACCATGAATTGTACCAGGGTTATGCCAAGGAACACTCCGACCTTACCCCGCTTGTAGAGGCCTGCGAAAAGCTTAACGAGGTAGAGGGTGAGATAGAGGAGTACAGCGAAGCCTTGTCGGGTAAAGACATGGATCTTCGCGACCTTGCCCGAGAGGAGCTTCCCGGCCTTGAGTCTACCCGGGATAATCTGATAAAGGCTCTAAAAATAATGCTTCTTCCCGTGGACCCCAATGACGCAAAGAACGTCATCCTTGAGTTAAGGGCAGGCGCAGGCGGAGACGAGTCTGCCATATTCGTGGCCGAACTCTTCAGGATGTACTCGCGCTACGCCGAAGGCGCAGGCTGGAAAGTGGATGTGCTCTCATCAAGCCCTACGGGTCTTAACGGTTTTAAGGAAATAATCGCCATGATAGAGGGTAAGGGTGCTTACTCAAGGCTGAAATACGAGAGCGGTGTGCACAGGGTTCAGCGTGTGCCCGAGACAGAGGCGCAGGGCCGCAGGCACACCTCTACTGTTACTGTTGCCGTCATGCCCGAGGCAGAGCAGGTAGAGGTGGATATCAATAACTCTGACCTCAGGGTAGATACCTACCGCGCCGGAGGCCACGGCGGCCAGAGCGTGAACAAACTGGAGACGGCAGTAAGGATAACCCATATGCCCACAAATACCGTGGTTACATGTCAGGACGAGAAGAGCCAGCACAAGAATCGCCAGAAGGCCATGAAGATACTCATGGCGAGGATACTTGATAAAAAGACGCAGGAATATAATGCGAAGGTAGCCCTTGAGAGAAAAGAGCAGGTAGGCACTGGCGAGAGAAGCGAGAAGATAAGGACATACAACTACCCTCAGAACAGGGTAACAGACCACAGGATAGGGCTTACGCTTTACAGGCTCACGGAGATAATGGACGGAGACCTCCAGGAGCTTACGGACTCGGTTATTAATCATTTTCAGGCGCTGGCCCTGCAGGGCGATGAGGCCGCGCCTCTTTAATAATTTTTGATTATAAAATAAAGCAATGGATAGACTTGTAATTGAGGGCGGCAACAGGCTCGTTGGCGAGGTCTCTATCTCCGGGGCAAAGAACGCCGTGCTGCCTCTTATGGCAGGCGGGCTTCTTACAGGCGAGGGGCTTACCATTACCAATGTGCCGGGGCTCCGCGATATCCGCACCCTCTCGGGGCTGCTCACCCATCTTGGCTCAGAGGTTCGTGCCGAGGACGGGACGCTTCACATAAGGACCGCCGAGGTGCCAAAGCCCGTGGCTCCATATGAGATGGTAAAGACCATGCGGGCCTCTATCCTTGTCCTTGGTCCGCTCCTTGGGAGGTTCAGGAAGGCAAAGGTCTCACTGCCCGGCGGCTGCGCCATAGGCGCGCGCCCCGTTAACATGCATATAGAGGGACTCAGGCGCATGGGCGCCGCTGTGGAGATTGAGCACGGATACATAGTGGCAGAGGCCAGGGATGGGCTTCAAGGAGAGAGAATCTATCTTGAGACGCCTACGGTTACAGGTACGGAAAACCTTATGCTCGCAGCCGTGTATGCTAAGGGGCAGACTGTAATAGAGAACGCGGCCCTGGAACCTGAGGTTGCTTTTCTTGCCGAGGCCCTGAATGAGATGGGGGCGCAAATCTCCGGCGCCGGTACTGAACGCATTGTCATCGAGGGAGTAGATGCCCTTAAAGCCGCCGTGGTGGAGGTTATGCCCGACAGGGTGGAGGCCGGGACCTTCATGATAGCCACGGCCATGACAGGTGGCAATGTCTTGATCAAGAACTGTCCCATGGACCACCTTGAGGCCCTTGTGGTAAAATTACGCGAGGCCGGCGCAGTAATTACCATCGAAGAAGACGGAGTTCGGGTTGTTGGAAAATGGCCCATAAAGAGCGTTGATGTAAAGACCATGCCCTATCCGGGTTTTCCAACGGATATGCAGGCTCAGATGATGGCCATGATGGCCATTGCCGGTGGCCTCAGCGTTATCCGTGAGACGGTCTTTGAAAATAGATTCATGCACGTTGGAGAGCTTAGGCGCATGGGCGCTGATATCGCTGTTGACGGCAGGAGCGCCATAATACGCGGTGTCTCAGGGCTTGGCGGGGCGCCTCTTATGGCAACGGACCTTCGGGCAAGCGCATCGCTGGTGCTGGCAGGGCTTGTGGCCGCCGGGCGCACTGAGGTATCAAGGATATATCACCTTGACAGGGGTTATGACGGTCTTGAAAAAAAACTCGTTAAACTTGGAGCAGTCATTAAGAGGGTAGATGATAAGGATGAATAAGGTCAATGCAGAGAATGATAAGGATATGCTTACCTTTGCGCTGCCAAAGGGGCGTATCCTGCAGTCCGCAAGAGGGCTCTTCAAGGCCGCAGGCATAGACTTCAGCGTTATACTGCAGAACGACCGGAGGCTTATAGCCGAGGACCCGGCCCAGGGGCTGAGGTTCATGGTCGTAAGGAGCCAGGACGTGCCCACTTATGTGGAGCATGGAGCCGCAGATGTTGGCATAGCCGGACGCGACGTGCTTCTGGAGAATGAGCGTGATCTCTACGAGCCCCTTGACCTTGACATAGGGACATGCAGGATGGTGGTGGCAGAGCCGGCCGAGCTCTCTGAGAAGGATGACCCTTCTAAATGGACACATATAAGGGTGGCTACAAAGTATCCCAATATCACCTTGAGGCACTTTCTCGAAAAGGGCATTGAGGTAGAAATTATAAAACTCTACGGCTCCATAGAGCTCGCCCCTTTGCTGGGGCTTTCCGAGCGCATAGTGGACCTTGTGGAGACAGGTGAGACCTTGAAGAAGAACGGCCTTGTAGAGGTTGAGGACATAATGACCGTATCCTCGAAACTCATCTGTAACCGCGCGAGCCTTAAGACCAGGCCTGATAGGATAAGGGACGTTATAGAGAGGCTTTCCGCGGCCGTGGAGGCCGAAAAGGTGGCCTGACGGGGCGGGAAAGACCCTATGAGAGGCAGGGTAAGGCAGGGGTAAGACCGTGGGTAAGATAGGGGCAAGATGGGGGTAAGGCAGGGGTAAGTGATGGGTAGGGTGGTTTTCTCTTTAATATTGATTGATCCGACGAGCTAAATAAGGTTTTTCTCATGTCTGTAATAAGTTCAGGTGATAGCGGCTTTTCCGGGCTCTTAAGGTCTCTACAAAGCCGGTGTGAGGCTGATACCGGCCCTGTGGAGTCTCTTGTAGGGGAGATACTCCAAGATGTGAGGCTCCGGGGAGATAAGGCCGTAAAGGACTATACCCTGAAATTCGATGGAGTCAGGATTAAGAGGGGCGGCCGTGTAAGCGCAAGAGAGCTTAACAGCGCGGTTAAGGAGGTCTCAAAGAGGGATATGGCCCTCCTTGAGCGCGCGGCAGAGCGTATAGCGGATTTTCACGGTATGCAGGTCCTGGAAACGGAGATATATAATGACGAGGAGGGCAATGTCCTCGGCACAAGAGTTACACCCCTTGACCGGGTCTCCATATACGTCCCCGGGGGAAAGGCCAGTTATCCTTCTACTGTGCTTATGAACGCCATACCGGCAGTTGTAGCTGGAGTTGGTGAGATTATAATGACCACTCCTCCGGGCACCCGTGGTATTAATCCCCATGTGCTTGCGGCGGCCGTGGTAGCCGGTGTGAACCGTGTCTATGGCATAGGCGGGGCGCAGGCCATAGGGGCCGCGGCTTACGGAACAAAGACCGTACCTGCTGTTGATAAGATTACAGGGCCGGGAAATATCTACGTGGCAACGGCAAAGAAACAGGTCTTTGGCAGAGTGGATATAGACATGATAGCCGGACCAAGTGAGATACTTATCATAAACGACGGCACCGGCGAGGCCTCATGGATAGCCGCTGATATGCTAAGCCAGGCCGAGCACGATGAGCTTGCTTCAAGCATACTGCTGACTACATCAAGGAAGATGGCCAGGGCCGTGAACAAAGAGGTGGCTTCCCAGCTTGCAGTGCTGCGCCCCGCGAAGAGGAGAAAGGTAGCGGAAAAATCCATGGCGTCTTTTGGCCATATAATTGTGGTTAAAGACCTGGACGAGGCCGCAAGTATCTCCAATGAGATTGCACCGGAGCACCTTGAGCTCTTTGTGGAAGAGCCCGAGGAGTTGCTTCAGAAGATAAAGCACGCAGGGGCCGTCTTTCTGGGAAAGAACACCCCCGAGGCCACGGGAGACTACATGGCCGGGCCCAACCATACACTGCCCACAGGAGGCACGGCACGTTTTTCTTCGCCTCTTGGTGTATATGATTTTCAGAAAAGAACGAGCATCATAGGCTTTACCCCCGGGGGCATTAAGGCCCTTGGCCGGGATATTGTGAGATTTGCTACCATTGAGGGCCTTACGGCCCACGGGGGCAGCGTTAAGAAAAGACTCTGAACCCTTATTAAGCATGGGGGAGTGATTATGGAAAGAAAGGCCGAGGTAACGAGAAAAACCTCTGAGACGGATATAACACTTTGTCTAAACCTTGACGGGCAGGGCCGTGGGGATATAAAGACACCTATCCCGTTTTTCACCCATATGCTCACCAATATGGCGAGGCACGGCCTCCTGGACCTCTCCATGAGAGTTGCGGGGGACGTAGACGTAGACCTGCATCACACGGTAGAGGACACGGGCCTTGTGCTGGGTGAAGCCCTGAAAAAAGCCCTTGGAGATAAGGCGGGCATTACGCGCTGCTCTGATTCTACCGTGCCCATGATGGATTCTCTCTCAACCGTTGTTATCGATATCTGCGGAAGGCCATATTTCAGGTTTAACGCCGATGACAAGGCCATGAGCGTTACCGGGGCCGTCATAGCCCGTGGTGAAGACGGGACTGTAGCCGAGGCCTTTGATATGGGGCTTGCGCAGGAGTTTCTAACGGCCTTTGCCAACGCCTCGGGAGCGGACCTCCACGTGACCCTTTGCTACGGCCGCGATATTCACCACTCCATTGAGTCCATTTTCAAGGCCCTTGGCCGCGCAATAAAAGGCGCCGTAACAAGGGACGAGAGGATAAAAGGGGTGCCCTCAACAAAGGGGCAGTTATAGTGATAGCTGTTATTGATTATGACATGGGCAATCTCAGAAGCGTTGCCAATGCCCTGAAATCCCTTGGCGCCGATGTCATGGTTACGCGCCAGCGCTCTGTCATTGAGAGCGCCAGCCACGTGGTCCTGCCCGGTGTGGGGGCTTTTAAGGACTGCATCTCCAACCTCATTGACTTTGGCCTTGTGGACCCTGTCCTGAAGTCCATAGAGACGGGAAAACCATTTCTTGGAATCTGTCTTGGGCTTCAGGTACTCTTTGAGGAGGGCCTTGAGTTCGGCTCCTACAAGGGGCTCGGCATCCTGAAAGGGCAGGTGGTTCGCTTTAACGACCATATGGCCGGTAGCGACGGCACACCGCTAAAAATACCGCACATGGGCTGGAACGATATAAAGATAGAGAAGGAGTCCGCTCTGTTAAAGGGTATACCCGAGGGCTCCTACTTTTACTTTGTACACTCTTACTGCGCCCGTCCCTCTGAGCCAGAGGCAGTTAATCTCACTACTACGGAGTATGGAGTGAGGTTTACAAGCGCCATTGAGGTGGACAATATCATGGCCCTGCAGTTTCATCCAGAGAAGAGCCAGCGTCTGGGGCTTAAAATCCTTAAAAACTTCATGGACCTTAAATACTGATAGAGGGGCGAATAAGGTTGCGGCAGACAATATGATAATAATACCGGCCGTGGATATAAAAGACGGTAAATGCGTGCGTCTGCATCAGGGCAAGTTCGATGCCGTTACCGAGTACTTTACCGACCCCGTAGAGGCGGCACTTCTCTGGTCAGGGGCCGGCGCAGAGCTTATTCACCTTGTTGACCTTGACGGAGCCTTAGCGGGCCGCGCCGTGCATATAGAGCTTATTAAGAGAATAATAGAGGCAACCGGCGTAGAGGTGGAGATAGGCGGGGGCATACGTGACATGGCCACAGCCGAGGCATACCTTGAGATTCCCGGAGTCAGGAGGATTATCCTCGGCACCGCCGCATATAGAGACCGGGCCTTTCTAAAGACCCTTGCCTCGAAATACTCCCATCGTCTGGCCGTGGGCATAGACTCTGTAAATGGCTATGTTGCCCTGAAGGGCTGGGTGGATGTGACGGAGACGCGGGATATTGACTTTGCCCGTGAGCTCGAAGGCCTTGGCGTGGGGGCTATTATATTTACGGATATCTCCCGCGACGGCTCCCTTACAGGGCCTAATGTAAAGGCTACCTGCGAGATGGCAGATAGCGTAGATATACCGGTAATCGCCTCGGGAGGTATCTCTTCCATAGATGATATAAAGGCCTACAAGGGCAAAAAAATTGAGGGTATAATAGTAGGTAAGGCCCTCTATACAGGGGACGTGGACCTTAAAGAGGCCATGAGGCTTGTGGCGGGGTTTTAGGGAGCGAGCACGAATAGGCGGCGGAGTGTATTTCCATTGAGGGTGCTCCGTTGCCCCTCGGTGTAGAGATATGCAAGGACAACATGATGAACCAGAAACAAAAACTGTTGATTTTGCTGAGGAAGTTTTGTGATATGAAGGGGAGCAGAACTTTTACTCTCATGGAGTTAAATAATACTTATCAGAATTATCAAAATATCGGTATTGGGGGAAAGACTCCGCAGGCTACGGTGAGGCGGCTTTTGCAGGAATTAAGAGATGATAAATTAATTTCCTTTTTGGATTCAAGAGGCGCATATACTTTACTTGGAATTGACCTGCTTGAGAGGGAAGTTGAAAATAAAAAAATTGCTCAAATTGCGTTAGAAATAAAGAAGCCGGAAAAAAAAGAATATTTTATTGAGACATATGCCCGCAATCGCGGTTGGGTGAAAGAGGCTAAAGCAGTTTTAGGTATGAATTGCCTGTATCCGCAGTGCCAGAACTCATTTATAAAAAATGACGGAACCCGCTATGTTGAAGTGCACCATATACTACCATTGCATTTAGGCGGCGAAGACGGTATCTGGAACTTATCGGTAGTCTGTGCGCATCACCATAAGATGGCACATTTTGCCAAGATAAAAATTCGTGAAAATATCGAAAGAATTTTAAAGAAGGAAACAGAATGTCGAATTTAGAAAATTTTGCCTCAGCAATAGCACTACGTATTTCAGATGAATGGGATGGAAAGGTAGAGTTCCCTGAAGATGCAATCTTACTCCAGGAAGTTTTAGAAAAGGTGCTTATTTGTAGCCCTGAAGAGTGTAAGAAATTAATCGGAACAGGCATTATTGAAGAGGATTATTTTGAGGAGTTATAGCCTTGTAGGATGGGTGGAGCAAAGCGTAACCCATCAAATGCCCCAGCATTTCAAAAATGGGTTAATAAGACCACCATGCTGACAAAGAGAATAATACCATGCCTTGACGTTAAGGGCGGCAGAGTCGTT
>JBHHUW010000032.1:0-15687 GCA_046753945.1 Thermodesulfobacteriota bacterium | reverse complement strand
CCGAAAGTATCGAGGGAGCGTGATGTAGCTTTAGTGGTAATAGGCTGATTCCCCCGTTGGTTTTCTTTGTCTCGCTTTCTTTTTTCCGAAAGTATCGAGGGAGCGTGATGTAGCTTTAGTGGTAATAGGCTGATTCCCCCTTTGGTTTTCTTTGGCTTGGTTTCTTTTTTCCGAAAGTATCGAGGGAGCGTGATGTAGCTTTAGTGGTAATAGGCTGATTCCCCCGTTGGTTTTCTTTGTCTCGCTTTCTTTTTTCCGAAAGTATCGAGGGAGCGTGATGTAGCTTTAGTGGTAATAATCTAATTCCCCCTTTGGTTTTCTTTGTCCCACTTTCTTTTTTCCAAAAGAAAGTGGGGGGTTTTCTTTGTGAGACTCATTTAGTGGTAATTCGTCCTTTGCCAGCCTTATAACCAACTGGAGCAAAGGAAGATTGCAACCCAATTAAAAAATTCTTTTTTCCAAAAGAAAGTAAGAAGGCTTTAAGAGGATGTTATACATACTTATATCCCTGCTGATTTACCCGCTGCTCTACCTTGCGGCATTGACTCGAAGGCGTAAGGTTCCTCGCGCCGTACTTATAATACAGACGGCCAAGATAGGGGACATGGTCTGCAGTACGGCTGTATTTCGAGCTTTACGGCAGCGTTTTCCCGAGGCCCGTATCGCCGTTCTTGCCGACCCCGGCGCCTGCGGCATCCTTGAGAGCAACCCTTGTGTAGATGAGATTATACCCGTTACTGCAAGAGAGCTTAAGGGCCTTGGAGGTAAGCTCCGTGTAGCTGACCGGCTGAGGAGCGAGGGTTTTAATATTTCTGTCACGCTCATGCCCAACGTTGCCAACACCATAGTCCCTTTCTGGGCCCTTATACCGAGACGCCTCACAGTGGGCCCTGATAGCGCCGGGCTTACCTTCAGGCTGGCCTCTCTCTTTCATACCACAGTGGCCTGGCACCACAGGAACAGGAGCGTGGCAACGACTTACGCCGAACTCCTGGAAAAGGGTTTATCCATTCCCGCTGACGCGGAATCCGAGAGGCTGGAAGTAGCGGTTACCGGAGATGCCATGGAAAAGTCCGGCAATCTCTTACAGAAGGCCGGTGTGGTGGTAGACGTGAAGGAGGGAGAAAAAAAGGACCTTCTCATAGGCATGGCCCCTGCGGCGAGGAATAAACTCAAGGAGGTCTCGCCCAAGTTATACGCCGAGGTAGCCGATAAACTAATCAGGGACCTCTCCGCACGTGTAGTCCTCATCGGAGGGCGCGGCGACCACGTAGCCGTAGGTCATGTGGTCCACGAGATGAAGTGTGAGGCCATTGATATGTCCGGAAGGTTCACACTCTCGGAGCTGCCCTCCTTGCTTGCCCGCATGGACCTCTTTATCAGCGTAGACAGCGGCCCGGTATACATGGCAGTAGCCATGGGCGTGCCTACCGTTAATATGGCAGGGCCCTGCGCCATGGAAGAGAGGCCCCTTGGAGATAAAAATATCGTCATACAGAAGGACCTACCCTGTTCGCCCTGCTCTTATACCTTTAAGACAGCCACAACATGCCATACAGGTGATAGAGAGTGCGTAACAAATCTTACCTCAGGGCCCGTCATAGCCGCCGCGAAAAAACTACTTGAAGATAGAGCAAGAGGCAGGTAGTGGGAAGATGGGGGTCAGCATGGGGTCAAGGCAGGGGCAGATAAGGGGTAAAAGCCTTGTGGGCTTCTTCATGAGCCAAAAAGGGCCGCTACTGGACCCCGGCGCGGGACAAGCCGTTTTTTAAGGAAAAATAAGAGTTTTTATGGAAAAAATCTACGCCCTGATAAAGCCTCTGCTCATGATATACGTCTTTACTCTCCCCTTTACGCATATCACCAGCGTGAGGGAGACGGCCTTTGTCTCTCTCTTTACCTTCTTCGTCATCAAACTCTTCCATAAAGGCTCCTCCATAGATTTCAGGGACAGGACCGTTCAGGCCTTCTGCCTCCTTGCCGGGGTTGCCATCATTACCTCTATCCTGGGCCCCTACCCCTATGAGAGCCTTAATTTTATTAGAAAAAACATCCTCTACCAGGCCGTTGTCTTCTTTGTCATACTGAACGAGTACAAGGGCTTTGATGAGCTAAAACCCCTCTTGTACACCCTCATCGCAAGCTACGCCCTCCTTACCGTGCTTGTCCTTACCTTCAACAGCCCCACTGTGCTGCTTCACTGGATTGAGCACCTGGATAAAAAATTCGCCAGCGGCTACGCCCTCCACGGCACTTTTTATATACCGTTGCTGGCAGGGCTTCTCTATACCTCTCTTAAAGACAGACGCCTGAAGTGGGGCCTTCTCTTTATCCTCATCGTTGAGCTCACCCTCTGCATACTTGATAACCACAGGAGCCAGATCGCGGCTATCTCCCTGGCGCTTGTAGCCGTAACCCTGCTGGCAAGACGCTGGAAAATCCTTTTCGCGGGCCTTCTGGTCACAATTGTCCTCGGGGCCGCGCTCTTTGCAGTGGAGCCCGGTATGTTCACAAGGTACAAGACCCTGCTGCAGCCGCGCACATACCTCTCGGACGAATACGGCGGCTGGAACGGAAGGTTCTTTATCTGGTCGGGCGTCGCTGATATGATAAAGGAAAGGCCTCTCACGGGCTATGGCTATGGCTGGAAAAAAATGGCAACAGTAGCACGCGAGGGGGGCTTTCTTGAAAGGTGGAACGAGACAAAGCCCAAAACCTACGCCTTCTTTGCCACCCGTTACTACGGCAGCACCACGTCACATAACCTTATACTGCAGATACTTTTTGAGGGCGGGGTTGCAGGGCTCGCGGCATTCCTGATATTCTGGACTACTGTCTGTATGAAGGTCCTGCCCCTGCCGCCCCTGCCCCGGCAAGGCATAGACAGGGGGGCAGCTTTTTTACGGTACGGAGCAACAGGTATACTCATCTCCTATGCACTCGTAAATGTGGCATGGAGCCTCTGGGAAGAAGTGGCAGGGGTACTTATGATGCTCTTCGCGGCCCTCTGCGTAGTACTCTATAAAGAAATAAAAGACCCTCACTTTCTTTTGGAAAAAAGAAAGCGAGACAAAGAAAACCAACGGGGGAATTAGATTATTACCACTAAAGCTACATCACGCTCCCTCGATACTTTTGGAAAAAAGAAAGCGAGATAAAGAAAACCAACTGCCCGCAGAGGGCATCTGCATATTCAATAGCACGGTGGCCACGAAGAACCTATACGAGTCACCAACAGACAAAAAACGCAGCTATGAGCAAACCAACACTTAAAAAATGCGCCAGCATCCTCTTTATACGCCGCGACAATATAGGGGACCTTGTCTGCACCACCCCGGCAATAAGGATGGCGCGCCTTGCCTATCCCGAGGCTAAAATTGCAATACTTGTAAATTCCTATAACGCCGAGGTCATCGCTGGTAACCCCGACGTGGACGAGGTCTTTATCTATGAGAAGGAAAAACACAGGGGCAGGAAGGGCAGAATAAATGTGCTCACCTCCAACGCAGGTCTTATGAGGAGAATACGCACGCAGAAATTCGACGCGGCCATCG
Organism: Thermodesulfobacteriota bacterium; assembly: GCA_046753945.1. Classification (GTDB taxonomy): domain Bacteria; phylum Desulfobacterota; class GWC2-55-46; order GWC2-55-46; family JADFVP01; genus JAJRZX01. The sequence goes on along the minus strand of JBHHUW010000032.1, from coordinate 12,133 downwards.
GGTGCGCATCTTCCTATTCGCCGAGGCTGGCGAGATACACCTTTCTCACCGGCGCGCGTCTTAGAATCGGTTATGGTGAGAAGGGTAAGACCAGGGCCGGACTCTATTACAACCACCCCCTCCCGTCCCCCGAAAAACCCCTCCACGAGGTAGAGTCCGTTATGGCCCTCCTCGGTCCCCTTGGCATCAAAGGCCCGGCCCCGGCACTCTCTGTAAGGTCAGACGCCCATACCCTTAAGAGGGTTGAAAAAATCCTTGACCAGGGAAGCAAAAGCGGGAGTGGAAGCGGAAAAAGCCGCGGCCCCCTCGTGGCATTTCATATAAGCTCAAGAAGGCCGGAGAACAGATGGCCCGTTGAAAACTTCATAGAGCTCATCAACGGCCTTGCCGAGGGCTCTGGCATAACCCCCCTTGTGCTGTGGTCCCCCGGGGCCGCCGATAATCCCCTGCACCCCGGCGATGATGAGATAGCCCAAAGGCTTGCAGACGGCCTTGATACAGAGCCCCTCATGCTGAGGACAAAAACCCTCGGCGAGCTCATAGCAGCACTAAGCGCCTCGGAGATGGTGGTCTGCCTTGACGGCGGGGCCATGCATCTGGCCGCAGGACTCGGCAAACCCATCCTTGCCATCTGGGGCTCTACAGACCCACAGCGCTGGGCGCCATGGCACGCACGGCATATAATACTAAAAAAACCCGAGGCAAAGGCCAGCGCCGTAAGCGTGGATGAGGCCGCCGCGGCATTCACGAAACTCTACGCCGAGAGGGCCCTGCCATGAGGATAGGTATAATAAGAGGCCGTTATAACCCCTATGGCGGGGCAGAGGTCTTTGTGGGCAGGTTCATCAAGGGACTTATCTCAAAGGGCCACGAGGTAGTGGTCTTCTCCGCGGACTGGCCCGAGTCAGAGGGAGTGACTCTACACAAAATAACCGCAGGCGGGCCCTCTTTTTTGCGCCCCCTTGTCTTTGCCCTTAAGGTAAAAAAGGCCGTAGAGAGAGTTAAGCCTGATGTGGTCTTCAGCTTTGAGCGAACCTTTTCGCAGGACATCTACCGCGCCGGAGACGGCTGCCACAGAGAATGGCTTGCCCGGCGCGCCGCCACCGTGGGACCCGTCAAGAGGTTTCTCATCGCCTTAAACCCAAAACACCGCGTCCTTCTTTACCTTGAAAAAAGGCTCTTTACAGACCCACGCCTCAAGAAGGTTGTGGCTAACTCAGCGAGGGGTAAGGAAGAGATTACGAGACTTTACGGTTTACGGCCAGAGGACATCTGTGTTATATACAACGGGATTGATGTGGCCGAGTTCAAGGGACAGAATAAGGCCGCCAGGAAGAGAAGACTGAGAGCTGAGCTTAATATAGCTCCCAAAGCCGCTGTGCTTCTCTTTGTTGGTTCGGGCTTTCGGAGAAAGGGGCTTCTGTACCTTATAAAGGCACTTGCCTTTTTACCGGAAGATACAAGACTGGTTGTTATAGGCAAGGGAGAGAGGCGGCCGTATGAGAAAGAGGCCCGCATGCTGGGCCTGGCAGAGCGGGTAACATTCATGGGGCCCGTAAAAGGGGCCATTGGAAACTACCCCGTTGCCGACGTATTTGTCCTGCCCTCCATATACGAGCCCTTCAGCAACGCCTGCCTCGAGGCCATGGCCTCGGGCCTTGTGGTGGTAACTTCACGTGTAGGCGGGGTAAGCGAAGTAATAGAAGACGGCATATCAGGCGGTGTGGTGGAAGACCCGAGAGACGCCAAGGCCCTGGCCGCGTGTATAAGACCTTTTCTTGATAAGAAAAAGGCGGAGGCCGCAGGCGCGCTGGCAAAAAAAGAGGCCCTCACCCACAGCATTAATGATAATGTAGATGAGTTCTTAAGGCTTGTTGAGGAAATTCTCCGTTATAAAAACAAGACCTCTTCTTAAGAGGGCCTTACCATACAAGACAAGGAGCAGGACGTGCTGAGGTACATGACCATAGAGAGGGCAAGGGAGCTCATAAAGGCCTTTCCCACGGTGAGGGTCTTTGTAATAGGAGACCTCATCATGGACCACTTTCTCTGGGGCAAGGTAAGGCGCATATCCCCTGAGGCGCCTGTGCCTGTCGTGGAGGTTGAACGCGAGGACCTCATGCTCGGCGGCGCCGCCAACGTGGCCCATAATATAAGCCGCCTGGGAGGTGGGGTCTCCATCACCGGGGTAATCGGAAAAGACGACGACGGCAGGAAGTTTTTAAGGGCCCTTAAGAAAAAATCCATACCACAGACAGGCATCATAGTGGACCCGGAGAGGCCCACCACGACAAAGACAAGGATAATCGCCCACAACCAGCAGGTAGTACGATATGACCGTGAGAAAAAAAACGGTTTAAAGAGCGCCGTCACAAAAGATGTCCTCTCTTACATCAAAGAGGCCGTTACCGAGGCCCACGTAGTGGTGGTCTCTGATTATGCCAAGGGCCTTATATCCGAGGGCCTCATGAAAAAAATAGTCTCCCTCTCTGCAAAAAAGAAAAAACCCCTTGTAGTTGACCCCAAGGTAGAGCACCTTGATTACTACAGAGGCGCTGATATCATAACACCCAATAACCTTGAGGCCGGCAGAGGCGCGGGGCTGGAGATAAAGGACGCCCGAACCCTTAAGAAAGTTGGAAAAAGGCTTAAAGAGAGGCTCTCCTCCAGGGCCCTCCTTATTACAAGGGGCGAGCACGGCATGAGCCTCTTTGAGAATGACTCGGAGACGCACATACCTACGGTGGCAAAAGAGGTCTATGACGTAAGCGGCGCCGGAGACACCGTAGTGGGGGTGCTGGCCCTTGCGCTTGCAGCGGGAGCGGATTTTAAAGAGGCGGCGGTGCTGGCCAACTTCGCCGCAGGCGTAGTGGTAGGCAAACTCGGCACGGCAACCCTTACGGGCCAGGAGCTCTTCAGGGCCGTTACAACGGCCCATGAGAGGAGCGGCAGACTCTCCAGCCAATAGAAGACCAGGGGCTGAGGCGGGGGAAAGAGGGGGGAAAGAGGGGGGAGAGACAGGGATGCCTTATATTTACTATAAAGAGGAGTCTTAACTTTGCTAAAGAGCATGACAGGTTTTGGAAGGGCCGCATTCACCCTCGCCGGAGATGAGTTCACTCTGGAAGTACGCACACTCAACCACCGCCATCTTGATATCAAGACAAGGATACCAAACTCCTTCTCGGCCCTTGAGCCAAAGATAGGGGGCCTTGTAAAAGAACACTGCGAGCGGGGCTCCGTGGCAGTAAGCCTTCAGTACGGCGGCGAGAGGGGGAGTGGAGGCGGCGCCTCTGCGCCAAGGCTGGACATGAAGGCCGCAAAGTCCTATCTAAAGGCGGCCCGTGAGTTAAAGAAGACCCTTGGCCTGCCCGGTGAGATAGACCTTACCCTTATGCTGGCCCAAAAAGATATCTTTACGAGCAGAGGCCCTGCGCTATCGACAAAAGAGACCTGGGCCGCAGTAAGTAAAGGTCTTAACGAGGCCCTTAATGCCGTGGAGACATGGCGGATTAAGGAGGGCAAGACCCTCACAAAGGACCTTAAAAAAAGGATTCGTTCCATAAAGACCTTTTTATCAAAGGTTGAACGGGCCCTGCCCGCCATGAGAAAGGCTCAGAAAGAGAGGCTTGCCGCACGCATAGCAAAACTCTCACCCAATGCCCTCACTGAGCCAGCCGTCCTTGTGGAGACGGCTGTCTTTGCCGAAAAGACCGATGTCACCGAGGAGATAGTACGGCTTAAGAGCCACCTTGAGGCCTTTGGCCAATTTCTTGAGGGCGACGGTCCAACGGGCAAGAGGCTCGATTTCCTCAGCCAGGAAATACTCCGTGAGCTCAACACCATCGGCTCAAAGGCACAGGACGCCTTTATAGGCCAGACCATAGTCTCCATGAAGCTTGAGGTGGAGAAAATCCGTGAGCAGGCGCTGAACATTGAATAAAGGCATACCCGTAATAATTTCTGGCCCTTCCGGGGCTGGCAAGACCACCCTCTACAGGATGGCCATCCAGACCATCCCTGCGGTGAAGCACTCCATCTCATACACTACGAGACCGCCGCGCCCAGGCGACATAGATGGAAGAGACTACCATTTTGTCTCCGGCGCCCGCTTTGAGGAGATGGCCCGCGGCGGTGAGTTCATCGAGTACGCCCATATACACGGCAACAGGTACGGCACGGCGCGCCGCGACCTTGAGGCTCTTCTTAGAGAGGGCTCCCATGTAATTCTTGAGATAGATGTGCAGGGCGCGGCAAGCCTCAGAAAGGCCCTTGACGGGGCCATATATATTTTCATAGCCCCGCCATCAATAGAGGCCTGCAGGCGGCGGCTCTCCACACGCGGTCAGGACAGCAGCGAGGTCATAGAGCGCCGTCTCCGCGCCGCAGCGGAGGAAGTAAGACACGCTCCACTATATGACTACATTATAATAAACGACCAGATAAAACCCTCTTTCGAGCGGATAAAGGCCATTATAGCGGCTGAAGAGATAAGGACCCCGAGGATAGCGGATAGGATAAAAAAACTTTTTTCACTATAAGGTAGATAAATACCCCTTCAAAGCTTATAATAGGGGTGAAAAAATCTAAGGAGGCAGTTCCGTCATGGCCAGAGTCACTATAGAGGATTGCATTGAGAAGGTACCGAGCCGTTTTACCCTCATACACATTGCGAGCCAGCGCTCAAAGCAGCTCATAAGAGGGGCGAAGCCCTTTGTGGACAGCAATAACAAACCCGTAGTACAGGCGCTACGCGAAATTGCCGCGGGTTTTGTCACACTTGCTGAAGAAAAAAAAGAGTCTGACGAGGACTCCGATACCCTTGAGGCCTGAGGGCCGCACCGGCTGACGGGGGGCGTAAAGGGGGGGGCTGAAGCGGAGGGGCTTAGGTCTCCTTGCCCGGCAGGCTCACTACAGGGGCCGAAGAGGGGCTGAAGGGTTGAGCAAAAGGGCTCTCAAGGAGACATTAATCTTTGGGGGCTTTTACTATAATGCTAAAAGGGGGCGACGGGGCGGAACTACTACCTGGCCCTCACTCTGCACTCCGCTCCTCAGGGACTCGCTTCAATCCATCAAGACCGCGCTTCAAACCTCCTGCATCAAGGTCATCTTACTTACTTTTACACCTGCCACACCCCATACATGATAGAGGGCTCACTTCCACACCCTTGTCTCTCTCTCTAAGTAGGCTTAACTCAATGCACCAGCCGAGTTTGTCCTTCACGCACTCCTGCAATTAGAGTATCCCTTGGGGCCTCACATCAGTGTAAAAAAATTCGTCTCTAACTCAGGCCCACGGAAAAACTATCCGGAAAGGTTGATGTCACAAGTACAGGCTTCATAAGGGGGCAGGCAGGTTGGCGTCTTACTTACTCTCTGCCCAACCTGAGTATATTCACGGGGACAGGGGGGGGACAGGGGTTTTAGAGAGGCTCCATTTGAAGGCACGACGCCGCCCACTCTTACTCTCCCTCAGCTCCCGCCCTAATCATCCACGCGGCCCGGCACGGGCGCCAGGTAGACGCAGTTTTTTGAGGCGTCCTTGGCCGCGAACATGGCCATATCGGCTATCCTGATAAGCTCTCTCTTATCCCGTGTGTGTATGGGGTAGGTGGAGACTCCGATGGAGACAGTAAGCCCTATGTCCAGGCCCTCTTTCTGCTGAAATTGGTTCCTCTCAACAGTAGCCCTTATCCTCTCGGCGATTACAAGGGCATGGTCATACCCCGCGTCAACGAGTATTACCACGTACTCATCGCCGCCATACCTTATGACAGTGTCCACCTCACGGACGCATTTCAGTATATTCGCCCCCATCTCCACGAGTATCCTGCTCCCCACAAGGTGGTCGTTGGCGTCATTTACCTGCTTGAAGTTATCAATATCAATAAAAAGCAGGGATACGGGGAGCTTGAGCCTCGACGACCTCTGCAGCTCCTTATCGAGTATCTTGTGCAGGTACTTACTGTTATAGAGGTTTGTAAGGCTGTCAACGAATATAAGCTGCTGCGCCGCCTCGTATTTGCGGGCGTTCTCATAGGCGATTGTGATATGCTCGGCCACAAATGAGGCCCTCTGCCTCTCCCTGGTTCCCCAGACATGGCCGCCGCCCTTCTTGTTAAGGACAAGGAGAAAACCCGTAGGTCTCGAGGCGCTGCCAATGGGCACAATGAGCGCATCGCTGTACCCGCCAAGACCGGCCTTCTCCTCATGGCAGTCCTTTTCCGATATGACGGTAATATCCCGTAATTTCTGCAGCTCCTCTCCTGAGCAGCCCTTAAGCAGACGCAGTATTCCCGCCGCGGCTTTCTTGTCTATATGCCTGAGGGACTTAACCTGCAGAACCTTTTGCTCGGTATCGTACTTCACAAAGGCGCCGGCGTCTCCGTGCACTATCTGCAGGATGGCGTCCAGAGAGGCCTCATGAAGCTTTTCTTCCTCAAGGGTCTTGCTTACCGCCCAGCTCACCTCGAAGAGTTTCAGGGATTGGCGTATCTCCTGATTCTCCTCACGAAGGCGCTTTTTCTCAAAACATAAGTTCACAGTATGCAGAAGCTCATCATCATTAACGGGCTTGCTGATGTAATCAAAGGCCCCCTTTTTAAGAGCCTTTACAGCCGACTCAATGGAGATATGGCCCGTCACCATGATTACTTCTATAAGGGCCTTGCGCTGTTTAGCCCCCTCAAGCACACGCAAACCGTCTATGCCGGGCATGACAAGGTCTGTTATGACAACGTCTATATCCTGCTCTGTGATGAGATCAAGGGCATCCTCGCCGCAGGAGGCCTCCAGGACATTATAACCACCTTCTCTTAATACATCAGAGTAGCAGACCCGGAAAAACTCGTCATCATCTACGACCAGGATTGTGCCTTTTCGCATAAAAGAGGCCTTTAGAGGTTTTTTTCTTCTATAAAATTAACAGAATATAGGTCTCACTGTCAACTGCGCTTGCCTCATGCCTTGACCGCGGAACTTTTTTGGGTGATAATAACACGGATTTATACCCTGTAGATAACAGATAAAGACAAGGAGGTTGTCTCGTGATAGAAGAAAAGCAGGCGGCCCCGGGCTTCTCGCTGCCGGGCATTACTGAAGATGGAGAAGAAAAGCAATACAGCCTCAGCGACTTTACAGGGCAGAAGGTAGTACTCTACTTCTACCCCAGAGACAATACCCCTGGCTGCACTACAGAGGCCTGCGACTTTAGAGATAATATGGCAAAGGTGCAGAGCAAAGGGGCCGTTGTGCTGGGCGTAAGCCCGGACAGCATTAAGTCCCACAGTAAGTTTATTGAAAAACACGGCCTCTCCTTTCCCCTGCTCTCCGACGCCGATAGGTCCGTAGCCGGGGCCTACGGGGCCTATGGAGAGAAAAAGATGTACGGCAAGGTCAGCATGGGCATAATAAGGTCCACCGTGCTTATAGACGAAAAAGGAATCATACAAAGACTCTGGCGAGGCGTTAAGGTAAAGGGACACGTAGAGAAAGTCCTTGAGGCCCTCTAAGGCGCCGGGCGCAATTGTGATTATATGCTTAAACACAGCTTCAGTCATTTAACAGGTATGGGCCCCAGGACCGAGGCCCGGCTCTGGGCCCGCGGCATCAAGACCTGGGACGACCTGCTCCTTCATCACGAGAAGGGCGGAGACTCGCCCAACGCGGCGCTGGCAAGAGAGATAAAGGTCTCCATGCGCCATCTGGAGAAGAGGGACCCCGCCTACTTCGAGGAGCGGCTGCCCCCTGCCCACCACTGGAGGCTCTACTTTGAGTTTCAAAGCTCTGCGGCTTTTCTTGACATTGAGACCAACGGAATCATGGGAAGCGGCGGCTACATAACGTCTATTGCCCTCTATGACGGAAAGCGTGAGCACTACTACGTGCGGGGTAAAAACCTCAAAAACTTTCCAAAAGATCTACGTGAGTACGACCTCCTTGTCACCTACAACGGCAAGGCCTTTGACCTGCCTTTTATCGAGAGAGAATTTAAGATTAACGTAAAAAAGGCCCATATTGACCTGAGGCATATACTCCACGGCCTGGGGTTCAGGGGGGGGCTGAAGGGATGCGAGCGCGCCATAGGAATAGACCGGGGCGGATGTGAGGGCCTTGACGGCTACAGTGCCGTGCTGCTCTGGAAGGATTACATGTATTCAGGCAATGAAGGCGCCCTTGAGACGCTGCTTGCATACAATATGCAGGATAGCGTCAACCTCGAGGCCCTCCTTGTCCACGTCTGCAATAAAAACCTGCAATCAACGCCTTTTTACAAGGAACTCCGCCTCCGCGCCGAGACCCCGCCTACGCCCCGCTTCCGGGCCCACGACTCGGCCGTTAAGAGAGTCCTTCGTAGAAGCGGCGGAAGAAGGATGCGCGGGCAGCGCAGGCGCAGCCCTTAGTAAACCCTCCACTCTACTATGGACCTCTTAATCAAAACCCTATCTTCAAGGCAGTCTCAGCCGCTCTCTTTTTTTTAAAAAACCCCCCTGCCATGAGACCCTCAGCCCCGCTTTTAAGGCAACGCAAAGAGGCTTTGGAGAGGCTCTTCAAAAAAAACCTCTTCCTGGACAATATTTGGACAAAATATCAAATTTATCGGGTGACAACTTCCCTGTTCTTTGTTATCCTCTTTTCGTAAGGCCCGTTTCGGCATAAAATAATCCTGACTCGACATTTAAATATAGTGACATAGACCACACAAAGAGAATTCTCTGGAGGGGGTATGGCTACTAACAAAAACGTTTACTTCTTTGGCGGAGGTAAGGCGGAAGGCAAGGGGCATATGAAGGAGCTCCTTGGCGGCAAGGGCGCGGGGCTTGCCGAAATGACGAACATAGGGCTTCCCGTGCCCGCGGGTTTTACCATTACAACGGGGGTCTGCGATTATTACTTCAAACACAAGAACAGGTATCCAGCGGGCTTTGCAAAAGAGGTGGAAAAACACCTTAAAAAACTTGAGCGCCTTGTAGGCAAAAAGCTCGGCGACCCCAATGACCCGCTCCTTGTCTCCGTGCGTTCAGGCGCGGCGCAGTCCATGCCGGGCATGATGGAGACCATACTTAACCTGGGGCTCAACGACAAGTCCGTGGAGGGGCTGGCCCAAAAAACCAGTAACAGACGGTTCGCCCTTGACGCCTACAGGCGTTTCATCCTCATGTACGGCTCAACGGCCATGGAAGTTGAGAGGGAAAAATTCGATGATGAGCTCGAAGCCGTAAAAAACGAGCTTACGCGCAAAAGACTTAAGAGAAAAAAGGGTCTTGTTCTCGACACCGATGTTAACGAAGACGAGCTTGATTGCCTTATAGAGCGGCAGAAAAAGGTTTACAAAAAAGAGACAGGCGAAGCCTTTCCGCAGGACCCCATAAAGCAGCTCTGGGGCGCCATAGACGCCGTCATAGGCTCGTGGATGGTGGAAAAAGCCGTTACCTACCGCAGACTTGAGAATATGACGGGGCTAAAGGGCACTGGCGTTAATATCGTACAGATGGTCTTTGGCAACAAGGGAGAGGACTCGGGCACAGGCGTATGCTTTACCCGCGACCCCAACAGCGGAAAAAACATATTTTACGGCGACCTGCTGATGAACGCCCAGGGCGAAGACGTTGTGGCAGGCATCAGGACCCCCCTGCACCTTGACGACCTTAAAAAGATAATGCCCTCTGCCTACAAGCAGCTAAACGCCGTTCGCCTTAAGCTTGAGTCTCACTTTAAAGACATGCAGGATATAGAGTTCACCATCGAGGAAGGCAAGCTCTATATATTGCAGACACGCAACGGCAAACGCTCGCCTGCGGCCACCTTCAAGATAGCCGTGGACATGGTGCGGGAAAAACTCACCACAGAGCACGAGGCCATCGCCAGGATAGCCGCAAAGGATATAGAGGGTCTTTTTTATCCCGTTATAGACCCCTCCATTCCCCTTGCTGACCTTAACCATAACCTCTTTGCCAGCGGTATAGAGGCCGTGCCCGGTGCGGCCGTAGGAAAGATCGTCTTTAATGCCAGGGACGCCGAGCAGTGGTGCGCCCAGGGCGAGGACGTCATTCTTGTAAGACAGGAGACAAGCCCCGAGGACGTTGGCGGCATGCACGCCGCCAGGGGCATACTTACAGCCACAGGCGGAAAGACCTCTCACGCCGCCGTTGTTGCCAGAGGCTGGGGCAAATCCTGCATAGTGGGCTGCTCTGAGCTGGAGATAGACTGCAACGAAAAGACCTTAACAGCCCGGGGCATCACCCTGAGCGAGGGCGACTTCATCACCCTTAACGGCTCCACAGGCGATGTCTTCAAGACAAGACTGGACCTTAAAAAGCCGGCGCCTCCCCCGGCCTTTAAGACGCTCATGAAGTGGGTTGACAAGGCCCGCACCCTGAAGGTGCGGACCAACGCCGACACGCCCTATGACGCCACGCGGGCCATTGAGATGGGGGCCGAGGGTATTGGTCTCTGCCGCACGGAACATATGTTCTTTGATACAGAGGAGCGGCGCCTTGCCATACAGAAGATGATAGTGGCCGAAGACCTTGAGACAAGGCAGAGCGCACTTGACGAGCTGCTGCCGTACCAGATAAAAGACTTTGAGGGCATACTCACGGCCATGGCCGGCAAACCCGTTACCATCCGCCTCCTTGACCCCCCGCTCCACGAGTTCGTGCCCCACAGGGAGGCCGAGCAGAAAAAACTCTCACGCGAGCTGGGAGTGCCCCTTGCTCAGGTAAAACACAGCATCGAAAAACTCCACGAGACAAACCCCATGCTGGGGCTTCGCGGCTCAAGGCTCTGCATCACCCACCCGGAGATACTGGATATGCAGGTGCGGGCCATTATGCAGGCCGCCTGTAACTGCAAGAAGAAAAAACTCCGCGTCATGCCCGAGATAATGTTCCCCCTTGTCATAGACGACAAAGAAGTGGCCATTCTCGCAAAGAGGACACGCCGCGTAGCCGAAGAGGTAATGAAAAAGTGCAAGGCAAAGGTAAACTACCTTGTAGGCACCATGATAGAGGTGCCACGCGCGGCGCTCCTTGCAGATAAGATAGCAGGTGTGGCCCAGTTCTTCTCCTTTGGCACAAACGATCTCACTCAATTTACCTTCGCCCTCTCAAGAGACGATGCAGGAAGGTTCCTTCCCGATTATATTGATGAAAAAAAGGCCGATATACTCACGAGCGACCCCTTCCAGTCCCTTGACCAGGACGGCGTCGGCATGCTCGTGGAGATGGGCTTTAAGAAGGGCCGCTCCGCGCGTACCGGCCTCAAGGTGGGCATCTGCGGAGAACACGGCGGTGACCCGGCTTCCGTAGAGTTCTGCCACCGCCTGGGCCTTGATTATGTCTCCTGCTCGCCCTTCAGGGTGCCCATAGCAAGGCTGGCCGCGGCACAGGCCGCGATAAAATACCCTTGCAAGACTAAAAAGGCCGCCGCCAAGAAGAGACGGGCGTAAGACGGGGCCGTCTTTAACAAGCGGGGTAAATTTGACGCATTGAGGCCGGGTTGGCGTATAGCGAGGCCGAGTTGGCGCTTTGGCGCGATTGGCGCACTTAAGCGCCATTAAAAGGCAGGCAGCAATAACAGGAAGAACAAACTCCCTTGCAATGTAAAAAAACCTCCCGAAAAAAATCAGCTTCGGCCCCCTTTGGCAGCATTAAAGGGGGCCTTTTCAGACCACGGACAAGGCACAGATAAGCCCCTTTTAAAAGAATAAAACCCGTCTTTCAGACCTCTCGGCCCTGCCTCCCGGCGCTGGCCTTCTCCTTTTCTGCTCTTCAACAAAGGGTACTTGTACAGCTTTATTACGGTTTATTCCATACTTACCGGCCTTAGAGCCAGAGACTTTTTCATTAAATATAATTCCGCAACATATAGTATTATATTTTTTGCGATAATACCTTCCCTTGTATTTATCCCTTTACAAGGAAATGTTTTTCTGATAGTATCAGCGCAAGAAACCCGCGCTATTTCATTGAAGGTAAAATCATGAGAATAAAAAAACTCAGCATACAGGGCTTTAAGTCCTTTGTGGATAAGGTTGTGCTGAACCTTGCCGCCGAGCCGGCCGCTATCATAGGTCCCAACGGCTGCGGCAAGAGCAATGTTATTGACGCAATACGCTGGGTTACGGGCGAGC